>CANRJJ010000005.1 GCA_947630895.1 uncultured Wohlfahrtiimonas sp.
TTTTCAGCTTCAGCACCAAATGCTTGCTGTGCAATTTTCATGAATTGCTCTGCTTGCTCTTGATCTTTAGGTTGTGGGAAGTTTGATTGCTTAGCCATTGCTTGGATTTCGCCCATTACTAAAGCTTCTGGAACTTCAACTGGGTTAGCTGTTGACAACGCATCCATTACATTGTTTTTCAATTGGTTATTCAAAACATTTTTCAATTCACGAACCATGTTTTTTTCTAACTCTTCACGTAATTTATCTACGTTACCATCAGCAATACCGAATGATTTTGCAAACTCTTCGTTCAATTCTGGTAATACAGGAGATTCTACAGTGTGAACAGTTACGTCAAACTCAGCAGGTTTACCTTTCAAGCCAGCAGCATGATAATCTTCTGGGAAAGTTACTGAAATAGTGCGAGTTTCACCAGCTTTAGCACCGATCAAAGCAGTTTCAAAACCAGGGATCATTGAGTTAGCACCGATAACGATAGCAACATCAGCACCTTTACCACCTTCAAACTCTTCACCATCAACACGGCCAACAAAATCTACAGTCAATTTGTCGCTGTTTTCAGCTGCACGATCTTCTTTAGTCCAAGTTGCTTGTTGCTTACGCAATGTATCTAACATTGTGTCAACATCAGAAGCATCTACAGTTGAAGTTGTTTTAGTAATTTCTAAAGCAGTTAAATCATTTAACTTAACTTCAGGCATTACTTCGAACTCAACATTAAATTGATAATCGCCTGCAGTTTCAGAAGGAACGATCATTGGATAACCCGCTGGGTTGATATCTGTATCTTTAATTACCGCTCTAAAAGCTTCATTAATTTTATCGTTGATAATTTCATTTTCGATCTCAGCACCGTGCATTTTCTCAACAACTTTAGTCGGTACTTTACCTGGACGGAAACCATCCAAACGAATGCGTTTAGCAACTTCTTTTAAACGCTTATCTTTTTCCAATGAAATCTCAACTGCATCTAATGCAATTTGTACGCGACGTTTTAAACCTTCTAATACTTCAACTGCTGACATAATTTGAGCACCTAATTTTAATATAAATAAAAAAAAAGGTGCGTATAAACGCACCTTTATCACTTGGTGCGAGAGGAGAGACTCGAACTCTCACGGTCGCCCGCTGGAACCTAAATCCAGTGCGTCTACCAATTTCGCCACTCTCGCAATGAGAAGAGAATTATACGCCCTTCTTACCTCTTGTCAATATCACAATTAAATAGTGATTAACTTTTAATCAAATTAATTGTTTGGATCCGCAATACCATGTTGCATGCACGTTGCAGACAATGTATTTCTTAACAAACAAGCAATCGTCATCGGACCAACACCACCTGGAACAGGCGTAATAAATTCAGCTTTTGGTGCAACTTCATCATAATCCACATCGCCCACTAAGCGATTTTTGCCGTTTTCTTCAATGCGATTAATACCCACATCAATCACTGTCGCGCCTTCTTTCACCCAATCTGCTTTAATCAAACGAGGTTGACCAACTGCTGCAACAATAATATCTGCTTCACGACAAACTGAAGGTAAATCAACAGTTCTTGAGTGTGCAATTGTTACAGTACAGCTTTCTTTTAACAACAATTGCAACATTGGTTTGCCAACAATATTAGAACGCCCAACAATCACTGCTCTTTTACCACTTAAGCTACCCAATTTATCTTTTAGCAACAACAATGAACCTAAAGGCGTACATGGCACTAAAGATGCTTCACCAATTGATAAACGACCAACATTCACAGGATGGAAACCATCAACATCTTTTTCAGGCAAAATTGCTTGTAAAACCGTTTGCTCGTGAATATGTTTCGGTAAAGGTAATTGCACCAAAATACCGTGAACAGAAGCATCATTATTCAACTCTTGAATTAAAGCCAACAACTCTTCTTGCGTTGTTTCTGCATCTTTTTTGATCGTGACAGAATTCATGCCACACTCTTCTGCAAATTTTTGCTTATTGCGCACATACACTTGGCTAGCAGGATCTTCACCCACTAATACAACTGTTAAACCTGGTGTAATACCATGCTCTTGTTTTAATACAGCGATTTGCTCTGCTAATTTTGCACGTAAACCTTCTGCAAATAATTTTCCATCAATGATCATTGTGTCCCCTAACTACTTTTGAAAAGAATGTGTGATGTGTAATTCACGGTGTTTAACAATAAGTGGATATCTTTTAGCAATCACTTTTGCCAACTGCTCCACCAAATAAACTGATCGATGCTGACCACCTGTACAACCGATGGCGATCGTTAAATATGCTCGCGTACCTTGGTCGAATTTAGGTAACCAAGTTTTAAAAAATTCTTCTAAATCTTTGAGATACTCCTGCACATCGGCTTGATTACTCAAAAATTCTGCGACAGCTTCATCTTGACCTGTTTCTGCTCGTAAAGATGGCTCCCAATGAGGATTGGTTAAACAGCGAGCATCAAAAATAAAATCGGCATTCAATGGCGTGCCATGCTTAAAACCAAAAGACTCCAATTGCACGGAGATCATGCGCTTCTCTTGATCATGCAAGACATGCTTTTTAATATATGCACGAAGCTCATGTACACTCATCATTGAAGTATCAATATGTAACTGCATGTACTCTTTTAAAGGCTGTAGCAATATGCGCTCACGTTCGATTGTTTCGAGCAATGTTAAATTGGCTTTATAAAACGGATGCCTTCTTCGTGTATCTCGATAACGTTGAATAATTGCATCATTGGTAGAATCCAAATACATGCATTGAATTTTTTCAGGCATATCATTCAACAATGCAAAAACTTTCTGAGCTTCTTCTAAATCCTCAGGAAAACCTCGAGCGTCGACAACAATCGCTAATTTTTTTTGCGCTGACTCTTCTGATATCTTTTCAATGAATGAAACAACAAAACTCAATGGCAAATTATCCACACAGAAGAAACCTTCATCTTCAAATGTATCCAATGCAATTGATTTCCCTGCACCTGAAAGACCACTAATTAAAATAACTTGCATCGCTTTCACCTCATTCATCAAAATTTAATGATACTTGCTTATCATTTTTCTTTTTCGTAACTCGTTTTTTCTTTGGAGCTGCTGCTTGACTGACCTTACTTTTAGCTTTTGTTTGACTCTTCAACTCAGTTTTTACGGTAGCTTTCTTTGGCTTTTTCTCAACTGTTTTTTTAGGCTGAGTTATCGTTTCAGCTCTTGGCGCTTGCTTCTCTACTTTCACCATTTTTTGTGAAACTACTTTCTTAGTAGGCTTAGCTTTTTGTGCATTGCGTTGCTGAATACGAAGCGCTTTTACATAACTAAAGCACGCTGTCATTACTGTCAAAATAGAAATCGCACTCGCCAATTGAATTTTATATGCTTCTAAAAAATAGCTAATTTTGGCATTTTGAAATGGCAATAATGGCAACACCCACCAACACAAAGGCCATGCCAATAATGCGACACTTAGGTGTACCCACCAAGGGAAACGCAGCCATCCACCCGATAATCCATCATAATCATAATATGCCTTTGGCTGTTGTGATTGTGACAAATTCGGTGGATTAAACATGCAAGCGCTCCTTATTCTCTTTCAATCAATTGAGGTAAAAAACCTTGTGGATGACATTTATCTTTATAAGCATGATGCAAGCCTAAATGCTCTATCCACACAATATTCTGAGTATTTTTATCTTTTAAAACCTTAATATCTTTACGCAACCAAGGCTTCAATTTTATTTCTTGTAATAACTTTTTAACCGTTTGGGATTTATCACGCCATATAGGATGAAAATTCATTCCATCTTCACGAGTCATTAATTCCAAATTGAAAGATTCCCAAAACTCCATAACTGGGGCATTTTCTGCCATGACCAACTGATAATTACTGTTAGGTTTTTTCAAGTCATCTGTCTTTAAAAAATACAATCGATCTTCGTGCGCTCGAATCTCCCAATCTGCCATAAAAAAACAACTCTTTGATGTTGGCTTTTTATCGATAAACATCGACAAAAATTCATCGAATTGTCTTTTTTCTAACATAACATCAAATTGTTTTAACCAATAACGCAATAAATTCTTCTGTCTTAATGGCGTTAAGGTTTTTAAATGCTGTAAATTTAAAGTTTTGTCATCGCACTGCTGAGTATTATTTTCATAATCTTGTTCTGCAATTTCAGCCAATAGCAAATCACTTTCTTGAATCAATTGTGCACTTCTTGCAAATGTTTGTTCATAATGCGGAAAATATTCTGCAATTTTTGGGAAAATCGCATTACGAATCTGATTTCTAGCTTCTTCTGTGCTGTGATTTGTGTAGTCTTCCATCCATGGAATATTCATCATTCTTCCAGCTTCATACAATGATGCTTTGGAAATAGATAAAAATGGACGGCACACTGATAATTCATGATCACCAAACTTTAATTGTGTCACATCTCGCATTCCACCCAAACCTAATGTACCCGACCCTCTTAAAAGTCGATACATCACAGTTTCAGCTTGATCTGAACGATGGTGAGCCACCACTAAGACAGAGTTTTTAACCATTGTTTCAGCAAATTTTATGTAACGTGCTTCACGACCACAAGCCTCAGCACCTTTTTCATCAATATCGATCAATACATCATAATTAATGAAATCAAAGCCATAACGCTCAGCACTATTTTTTGCAAAATCTGCCCAAATAAAGGAATCTTCACCATGCCATTGATGATTAACATGAATCGCTGTAACGGGTGGTAATTGATCTTTGTATGTATGCAACCAATTCAATAACATATTTGAATCTATACCTGCACTTAGGCCGATATATAAACGATCATACTTATTTAAGAGCTCTGAATATTGAGCGAAAATTGTTTCGTACCAACTGGGAATCATAAATTTGCACCAATATTTAAGTGAAAACGAACGGTATCACCATAATCTCGATTAAAGCCATGCGCCACATCAAACTTGATCACACCAATTTGTGAAAACCAACGAACACCAACACCTGCACCAAACTTCCAATTAGGCTTTCCACTATTAAAGGCATCACCCGCATCAACAAACGCAACACCTGCCCACTCTTTGGTAAAACGGCGTTCATATTCAAAACTGGCAACCACTAAACGCTTCCCACCATATATCTCATCACTGCGATAACCTCGTTCACCAATACCATTGTAACGATAGCCTCGCACAGAGTTATCACCACCTGTTTGGAACAAGAGTGCAGGTGTTAAATTATAAATGTCATGAGTCGGTATAAATGTATTACCAATCTGACCTTTTAAAATAATTCGATCATCTTTGATAAAAGGAATCACAACTGTTCCTTCTGCTTTCACTTGGACAAAGTTTAAATCAGACCCCATATGCTTGGCTGCACCTCTGACCATCACCGATCCTTTTAAGAGCCACTCATTAAATATTGGATTCGGAATACTCTGCCAAGTGTATGTTGCCGTAGGTACGATCAATTTAGTACGCATTCTATTGCCATCAGGCTGCCTAAATTTATCATCACGATAATTCAAAGAGTAAACTTGCTTAAAGCCATCTTTCTGATAAGTACTAGCGGCACCTACTACAGTGGATGTGTAATCTCGATATTTAGTATCTTCATAATCATAGCGAATATAAAAATCATAAAAGCTCGTTGCTGGTCTTTTACCTGGAACAGTATAAGTAATGACGCCACGTCTTTGTTTTTGAGCCAATAACAAATCAATATTTAACTTATGCCCCATTTTATTGAGATAGCGCCAGTTCCCAACGCCTGATAATCTTGCACCAATATCCGTGCTGTAACCAATACCTGCGCTAAACACTCTTTTTTTCTTAGGGGAAACTGTAATATCCAGTGGAACACTTTTGTTTTTATGATCAATCGTCGGTGCAATAATCACTTCTTCAAAATAGTTAGATGCATCTAGATCTTGTTGCAATGCCAAAGTTCTCGTATCTGAAAACTCAGTTTCTTCATTAATGTTTAAATATCGACGCAACAATTCTTCAGAAAAATAATCACTATGGAAAGTCACCTCACCAAAATGATAACGATCACCTGTATCCATTGATAAATGCACTAAGCTTTTATAAGTATCCAAGTTAACAATAATTTCATGCATTGGAAAAGTGACATCAAAATACCCCAAAGAGAGCGCTCTATTATATAGAGTCGTTTTCATTTTTTCGTAGCTGACTTGATTCAAAGGGGACTCTAATCTTAAATCACTTTCTCTAATGATCGTTTTAAAAATTCTTTTACGGCTACCTTCGCCTTCTATTTCAAAAATTAAATCATTAATTTTAATAGGATCTTCAGGATTGATTTTATATGTCGCAACCCAAGTTTCACCTTCTTTTTTAAGATCTGTCTGAATTTCAGGTCGATAAAACCCATAAGGCTCAAGCGCCATTCTGATTTCATCAGGGGCTTGTTCGTTTAGCCATTCAACTCTCAATGGTGGTGGCGCTTCTCGATTTTGATACTCATAAATACTAAGCGCATTCTGAACATTCGTCAAAGCTGCCTTATGCTCCTCTAAACCTTCAATTTTAATTGTCAGTTTATCTGCATACGCGAAGCTAGATATTAGTAAAAATGTCAAACAGTGAGCGTAAAATTTCATCCTAACCATATTCGGTATCATTAAAGAGCTGTAATTATAACAAAGTCATGACGTTTATTTGTTATAATCACGAATTAATTTTATAGCATAGATTTTAGGTATTATGAGTCAAAAGAGCGATGCACTTGTACTAGAAGTACAAGATCTACATAAGTCATTTGGTGATTTAGAAATTTTAAAGGGAATTTCTCTATCCTTATATAAGGGTGAGGTTATTTCTCTTTTGGGCTCGTCTGGCTCGGGTAAAAGTACTTTTTTACGTTGTTTAAATCTTTTAGAAACACCTGACTCTGGAACAATCACTCTAAATTCAGAGCAGTTATTACTTAAAAAAGGACCTAAAGGATTAGTCGCTCAAAACCCAAAACAATTGCAAAAATACCGCAGCAAAGTTGGCATGGTATTTCAAAGCTTTAATCTTTGGGCACACATGACAGTATTAGAAAATATTATTGAAGCACCGATTCATGTTTTAGGTATCACTAAAAAAGAAGCCATTGCCAATGCTGAGCAACTATTAGATAAAGTTGGTTTATTACATAAAAAAGATGCTTTCCCAAATAGCTTATCAGGAGGACAACAACAACGCGTTGCCATCGCAAGAACATTAGCTATGAATCCTGATGTCATTTTATTTGATGAGCCTACTTCAGCATTAGACCCTGAATTGGTTCAGGAAGTGTTAAAAGTTATTCAAGATTTAGCAAAAGAAGGCATGACTATGATCATAGTGACTCATGAAATGGATTTTGCTAGAAATGTGTCTGACAACATATTATTCTTTCACCAAGGCATCATTGAAGAAAGCGGTGCACCAGAAGAAATTTTTAACAACCCTAAATCGGAGCGTTTTCGCCAATTCATTAATCACCTAAATTAACATTGATCCATAAAAACTTATAAGGAAAGATCATGATAAATAACAACAAAGGTTTTACTCTTTTAGAGCTAATGATAGTGGTTGCAATCATAGGTATCATATCTATGTTTGCTTACCCTAGTTATCAAAACTCACAGCGCAAGGCAAGAATCTCTGAAGGTATTGCTGGTTTGGTTGCAGCTCAATCTCAAATTGAAAAATATCGTTTAAATAATCGAGTTCCGTATAAAGACATCACGCTAGCTAAAGCCAATATTTCTAATAAAATTCAATACTCTGGCAAAGACATTTATACACTTACCTATACGCCAGATGAAAAAACACCTACAAATAGATATACGCTAAAAGCAACTAAAACGGGTACATGGTTACCTGCCAATGATGAATGTGTTACACTCACAATCGTTGGCTTAAATAGTATGCAGCCTGCAAAATGTCAAAAATAACCGCGAGAATCTAATTGCATAATTTTATGATTATGGATTTATTTGCTACAATATCGCCCCGTCATTGGTCTAGAATATTAACATGGATGTAATTATTGAAGAATGCCTCTCGGAACTGGCTAACCGTATCCCTGAGGACGACTTTTCTATGTGGGTCGCCCCATTAAAATTTTTGATTAAAGAAGATAAAGTCATTATTTTGGCTGCGTCTGATATGATCATTCGTTGGGTGAAAAAAAATTATGAGAATATCATTCTCGATATTTTTTCAGATAAACTAGATTTTGAAGCCACTCTTCAATACGGTGTTGGTACTGAAGATGAATATTCAGCACCTGTATCTGTCGAAAAGAAAAGCAAAAAAACTACAAAAGGTGGTAAATCTCGTGATGTCATCAAAGACTTCATCAAAGAATCTGCGATCGAAACGAGCAATTTAAACCACGATTTTACCTTTTCAAACTTTGTTGAAGGTAAATCTAACCAATTTGCTTTGGCGGCATGTGCCCAAGTTGCACAACATCCTGGAACTTCACATAATCCACTATTTATTTATGGTAATACTGGATTAGGTAAAACACATCTAATGCACGCTGTTGGTAATTCCATTCGTGAAAAATACCCTGATGCTCGCTTGATCTATCAACATTGTGATAGCTTCATCGAAGATATTGTGCGTAGCTTTAGAAACAATACACATTCAGACTTACGCCATTTCTATAAGACATTGGATGCATTGTTAATCGATGACATTCAATTATTAGCAGGTAAAGACACGACACAAGAAGTTTTCTTCCACACTTTTAATACATTACTTGATGGCGGGCACCAAGTAATTTTAACTTGTGATCGTTATCCTAAAGAATTAGAGATGATGGAAGATCGATTAAAATCACGTTTTGCATCAGGTTTAATCGTAAATATCGAGCCACCTGAGCTAGAACATAGAATGGCGATTCTCTTGCAGAAAGCTGAAAACTGGGGACTAAATCTTCCACAAGAAACAGCATTTTTTATCGCACAAACAGTAAAAGCAAGTGTGCGTGAATTAGAAGGTGCTCTAAAACAAGTTAATGCTATGGCAAACTTTAAAGGCTTACCTTTAAGCGTTGCTGTTGCACAAAATGCACTCGGTAGCTTAGTTGAAATTCAAAGCCGCCAGATCACTTTGCCGAATATACAAAAAGTCGTAACAATGTACTTCAACTTAAAGAGCAGTGATTTAACGGGTAAATCTCGTGCTGCAAATATTGCAAAACCAAGACAATTGGCAATGTATATTTCTCGTACATTAACCAAGCACAGCTTGCCTGAGATTGGCAGAGCCTTTGAACGAGATCACTCTACTGTTATGCATGCTTGCAGAAAGATTGAGGAAGATTTAAAAACTGATTACGTTTTACAGCGTGATTATGAAACCATCAAAGCAACGCTCACACACTAACTGAACACCTAAAAGGCTAATCGAAAGATTAGCCTTTTAACATTGCTTGCAAATCACTAAAAATTGATGACTTTTGCTCTTGCGTTGTAGCTTCTCCAGGTCTGTGCCAAATAATATTTTCTTCAGGTAACTCATCCAAAAATCGACTTGGTGTACAAGGTTCCCATTCACCATAACGCTTGCGCTGACGGCAATAAGTCAAAAACAATCGCTGCCTTGCCCGAGTGATTCCTACATAAAACAGACGGCGCTCTTCTTCTACCGTATCGTTATCAATACTATTTTTATGCGGCAAGATATCTTCTTCCATGCTCACTAAAAATACATACGGAAACTCTAAGCCTTTCGCACTGTGCAATGTCATTAATGTGACTGCATTCTGTTCTTTTTGATCACTTTCATTCTCTAAAATCGAGATTAAAGTTAAGTGGGAGAGAATTTCCTCAAATGGCATATCATATTGATCCAACCAATTGATTAAATAAGTGATATTGGATTGCTTTCGTTCAAATGACTTTGGCGATGTGGATTGCTCTCGCAAATAATCATCATAGCCAATCTCTTCTAATAATCGCTCAATCGCTGCTTTTGTATCGCCTTCATCTAAGCTCTTTTTGGCTTTCGATAATACTCTATGCAATGATGAACACTTTAACCCCAATGATTTACCCAATACATTGCCTAACTGTGAATGATTGAGAGATTCATAAAGAGACAAATGATTTACTGTCGAAAATTCTACTAATTTTTTAAGTGATGCCACACCTATTTCACGCTTTGGCACATTGATGATTCGTAGCAATGATGCAATATCATCATTATTAGCAATCACCTTTAAATACGAAATAATATCTTTGACTTCAGGCTGTTGAAAAAAGCTTGTACCGCCCACAACTCGCACAGGAATATTTCGCATATTCAATGCCATTTCATATACTTTTGCTTGGTGATTACCACGATACAAAATCGCAAACTGACTGTAATCATTACCAACCAAAGCCGCATGCTCTTCTATCGATAAAGCCACAAAATCTATTTCATCTTGCGCACTTTTAAACTCATCAACCGTAATCTCATCGCCCATACCAAGGCTAGACCACAATGATTTTTCATATAAATGTGGATTAAAGCGAATCACATGGTTCGCCGCATTTAAGATATGCCCTGTTGAACGATAATTTTGCTCCAACTTAATCATTTTTAAATTGGGAAAATCGTCATGTAATTTGTGTAGATTTTCTGGTCTAGCTCCGCGCCAAGCATAAATGGATTGATCATCATCGCCTACAACAGTCAGCCCACTTTTATGTGCCATCAACAATCTGACCAATTCATATTGGCATAGATTTGTATCCTGATATTCATCCACCAATAAATAACGAATCTCTTTTTGCCAATACTTTAAAACTTCTTCATGATTTTTTAATAACTGTAACGTCATAAAAATCAAATCATCAAAATCCAAAGCATTATAAGTCAGCAGCTGATCTCGATAATCAATGTACGCTTGCAACAACTCTTGCTGAAACTCATCATCAAGATTGCCCTGTAAATTCTCAGCTGATTGATGATCATTTTTCCAATTAGATATCTGCATTTGCGCAAGCTTTGCCTGCTCTGTATCGCCCAATAAATCAGTCAATAACGCTAAGCTATCCCGTTGATCATAAATCGAAAAGCCTTTTCTTAAACCACACAAATGCCCATGTTTTTTTAATATTTGTAAGCCCAAGCGGTGAAAAGTCGTCACTTTCAAACCTTTGGCTTCTTCACGCGTCAATGTTCCTTTAACACGCTCTTGCATCTCTCGTGCGGCTTTATTGGTGAATGTGACTGCATAAACATTTTTAGATAGGTACTGACACTCTCGTACTAAATAACGAATCTTTTCAGTAATCACCCTAGTTTTACCAGAACCTGCGCCTGCTAAAACCAAAAGAGGCTGGCTAATAGAATGAACAGCCTCTAGTTGTTGCTGATTTAACTGCATTACTACATTACTCGTGCTTTTAACAAGTGATGCATTGTGACTACACCTAAAACTTTGCCATCTTGATCCAATACTGGCAATGCACTAATGTGTTTTTCTTCCATTAGATTCGCTGCATCTACCGCCAATGCAGCTGGATGGATAGAAATCGGTGAAGCTGTCATGCAATCACGCATACTTAATTCATGAATAGAAAGCTGTTTCGTTAATGTACGACGTAAATCGCCTTCACTAAAAACACCTTTCAAATGATCTTTTTCATCAGTAATCACCACCATTCCTAATGGGAATTTGGTCATTTCCAATAATGCATGTGTTAAAAATTGATCTTCCGAAACGGTTGCCACTTCGTTATAAGGCGCCATAACATCTTGCACTCTCAACAACAATCGACGACCTAACTTTCCACCAGGATGCGAGCGAGCAAAATCATCTGCCGTAAATCCTCTCATCTCCATCAAAGTTACTGCAATTGCATCGCCTAGAGCCAAAACTGCTGTTGTTGATGAAGTCGGTGCTAAGTTTAACGGACAAGCTTCTTCTTTGACTTTAGCCAACAAATGATAATTACTTGTCTTTGCCAAAGTTGATTGATCATTACCTGTAATTGAAACAACTGGCGTTCCTTGTCTTATCAAAATAGGAATGATCGCTATCAGCTCATCAGTTTCACCTGAGTTAGATAATGCCAACACAACATCTGATGATGTAATCATCCCCAAATCACCGTGACTCGCTTCCGCAGGATGCATAAAGAATGATGGTGTTCCTGTGCTTGCTAATGTCGCAGCTATTTTATTGCCAATATGCCCTGACTTCCCCATTCCCGTCACAACAACGCGACCTGTACATTGCTTTAATAAGTCACAAATCGTATAAAAATTATCGTCAATAATCGACTCTAAAGCAGTGACTGCATCAGCTTCAATCTTTAATACTTTTTTGGCCTGAGAAATGGCACGTTCTCTTACGTTCATATTTTTTCCAAGTGATCTTCAGAAGGACAAATTATACCTAAATCAATTTCATTTCTCAGTTTACTTTGAAGTATAATCAATACAATCTTAAAATCAGGCTTAGATAATGATTAGCGAGCCTGAACACACATTAAATTACAAAAATTAGGAGAATAGAGATGCCAAATTCTCGCGAAGTAGAATTGCATTTATACGATGGTACAAGTCGAATTGTCCGTGTTACTGATATTGAAACTGAATACCCTTTAGGTCGTCTGATTGTTTCTTACACAGATACTACTGGTATTCTCCTACATGCCAATAAAGCTTTTGTTGATATTTCTGGCTATACAAAAGAAGAGCTCATAGGCCAACCTCAAAGTATTTTAAGACATCCTGATATGCCTAAAGCCGCATTTAAAGATATGTGGGACAATATTCAGAGTGGCAAAACATGGCATGGCTATGTTAAAAATCTATGTAAAAATGGTAATTATTATTGGGTTTATGCAACGGTTGTACCTTCATTTGACTCGGAAGGTAAAATCATCGCTTACACATCAATCCGTAGAATGCCAAGTCGTGAAAAAATAAAAGAGGCCATCGAGCTCTATAAAACTATGGAATAAAAAGCACAAAAAAAGCCCTGAAATTCAGGGCTTTTTATCATCAACTAATTATTTTTTCTTTTCACTTAATAGCATTGTGCCATGTTTTGCATAATGATCATGCCATGAGAATGCTTCAGATAAGATATGAGGCGTTTGACCACCTTTTTCGCTTGCACGATCTAAGTAATCTTTTGCTTGTGCTTTGAATTTAGGGTGAACACAGTTTTCGATAATTAACGCAGCGATCTCTCTTGGAGATTTACCACGTAAATCCGCATAACCTTGCTCTGTTACGATCACATCAACTTCATGATTTGTATGATCTGCATGCGTTACAAATGGAACGATTGCAGAGATATCACCATTTTTTGCTGTTGAAGTCGTTACGAAAATTGTGATACGCGCATTACGTGCGAAGTCACCAGAACCACCGATACCATTCATCATGTGTGTTCCGTTTACGTGCGTAGAGTTAATGTTTCCATAAATATCCGCTTCTAAAGCAGTATTGAATGAAATCACGCCCACACGACGAATAACTTCAGGATGGTTAGTAATTTCTTGTGGTCTGAAAATTACTTTACCTTTATAACGCTCTAAATCTTCAGCCAATGTCGCAACACGCTTCGCTGATAAAGAGAATGCTGTTGCAGCTGCAAACTTAACAACACCTGCATCGATCAAATCAAAAATACCATCTTGCAATACTTCTGATGCAACAGTGATGTCTTTAAATTTAGATTTTTTCATGCCGCTCAATACAGCATTAGCCACTGAACCTACACCTGATTGTAATGGTGCTAATTTTTCAGTTAAACGACCTGCTTCTACTTCTTTTTCTAAGAAATCTAAAAGATTGTCAGCAATTTTTTGTGTTTCTTCATTTGGTTCAAACAATGGTGATGGAATATCAGGACGATCTGATAAAACAATACCACGCACTTTTGCAGGATCTACTTTGATACCAATTGTTCCGATACGCTTACTAATATCGAAAACAGGAATTGCTTCACGTAAGTTTTCACCTTGATCTTTTGGAATATAAACATCGTGAATACCTTCGTATGCAGCAGGTGCACTTACGTTTAATTCAATGATCACATTTTTTGCTTTTTCCACAAAAATTGGTGAGTTACCCACTGAACCTGTTGGGATGATTTGACCATCTTCAGTGATCGCAGCCGCTTCAATAATTGCGTAGTCAATTTCACCTAAAACGCCTTGGCGAAGTTGTTCAGCTGTGTGAGATAAATGTTGATCAATATATTTTGCTTCACCATTATTGATCTCTTTACGTAAGATTGGGTTACCTTGATAAGGAATACGTAAGTTAATCGCTTTATTTTCTGCCAATACGCCATCAGCATCTGGGCCCATTGATGCGCCTGTATAAACATTCACTTTCAAATGAGTTTCTTTTGCACGTTCCGCCAACGCTCTTGGGAATACTTTTGGCTCACCAAATAATGTAAAGCCACTCATCCCTAAAGTCATACCATCTTCAATCCAAGATGCAGCTTCTTCTGCTGATACTATTTTGTCTTGAAGCTCTTTAAAACGAATTTTACCGATTGCTTGTTCTTTCAAATCAATGCTCATGATGTTCCTCCTCATCTCTGTTTGGACTGTATGTTTTCTGTAGCCATTACTATACCGAAAATGCGTTTAAAAGCAATGCAGTTACATTTGAGAACGCTTCTGTTCTAATGCTTCCCATTTTTCAAATGCTTCTTCTAACTCTTCATTTTTTTTCGTTAATTGATCAAGAATTGCAGCTTGCTCTGTATGATCTTGCTGATAAAACTCATTGCTCTGAGTTTTTTGCGACAATTCATTAATCTCTTTTTCCAATGTTTCTAATAATTTTGGCAATAGCTCAAGCTCTCTATTTTCTTTAAAGCTGAGCTTAACTTTTTGAGTCTTCACCTCTACTTCAGGCGCTTTCTCTTCAACAATTGGAGATTTTTTTTCTTCTTTATTAGGTGATGTATTCGATAAATTATCAAAATATTTTCGACTGTCAGCACTCTCTAACCAATCCGTATAACCACCTACATATTGACTAATTTGTCCCTGCCCTTCAAAGACTAAAGTTGACGTTACAGTTTTGTCGATAAAGATACGATCATGGGAAACAATCAACAAAGTGCCTTCAAAATCTAACAATAGCTCTTCTAATACTTCTAGAGTTTCAATATCCAAATCATTCGTCGGTTCATCGAGCACGATAACATTCGCTGGTTTTGCAAATAATTTCGCCAATAATAATCGATTTCTTTCACCACCAGATAAAGCTTTAACTGGGCTACGCGCTTTTTCAGGCGTAAACATAAAGTCTTGTAACCAACCAATGATATGTTTTTTCTTACCATTAATTTCTATGAAATCACTGCCTTCAGCAACGTTATCGATCACGCTTTTTTCAAGATCTAATACCGATCTTAACTGATCAAAATATGCAATTTCTAATTTTGTACCGACTTCAATCTTGCCACTTTGAGGCTCTAATTGTTGAAACAACAATTTCAATAAAGTGGATTTACCAGCCCCATTCGCACCGATCAACCCAACACGATCGCCTCTCGACAATGTTAAGCTAAAGTCTTTAATAATATCTTTACCACCAATGCTATAAGAAATATTTTCAGCATTTATGACGCGTTTACCTGACTCTTTACCTTCTTCAAAATTCAATTTGGCGGTGCCTTGTTTAGAAATGCGCTCTTTATATTGTTGACGCATTGCTTGCAATGCTCTTACTCTACCTTCATTGCGCGTTCTTCTTGCTTTAATGCCTTGGCGAATCCAAACTTCTTCTTCAGCTAAGCGTTTATCAAACAAAGCTTTTTCTTGCTCTTCAGCGTGAAGCATCTCTTCTTTTCGGCGCAAATAAGTTTCGTAATTACCTGGAAATTCAGATAAATTACCACGGTCTAATTCAATAATTTTGTTCGCGATTTTACCTAAGAACTGTCTATCATGCGTAATGAACAACAATGCACCTGTATAATTTTTCAAGAGCATTTCTTCTAGCCATAAAATAGCATCGATGTCCAAATGGTTCGTTGGTTCATCTAACAACAATAGATCAGGATTAGAAACTAAAGCTTTGCCAAGCAAAACACGTCGAATCCATCCCCCTGATAAATTAGCGATGATTTCATCTTTTGGCAGTGATAATTGCGTGATAATTGTCATCACTTTTTGATCCAACGACCAACCATCCACAGCTTCAATGTCTTGTTGTAATTGGCTCAGTCTATCCAAATCCATTTTATCTGCAGGTTGCAAAAGTAATTGATGATATTCAACCAACTTTTTACCTGCACCAGGAATTCCTTCTGCCACAACATCATAAACAGTTTGCGTTAAATCTCTTGGAATCTCTTGAGATAATGAGGCAACTCTATAACCTTTATCGATCAAAACATCGCCATCATCAGGTGTAATATCACCCAAGATAACTTTTAATAATGAACTTTTACCTTCACCATTACGACCAATCAAGGCAACTCGATCACCTCTATTTAAAGTGAAATCTACATCTTTTAAAAGAGGACGATCCCCAAATGCTAACGAAATATTTTGTAATGTTAAAATTGCCATATCTACTGTCTATTTTGAATTCCATAAAGTGTATTACTAACCACACCTTCTACCACGCGCTTTATATCATATTCTTTAGGCGCACCTATACTAAACTTTTGATCAAGACTTAATATTGTCACACCATGAACCGAACCCCATAATCCGCGCGTTAATATTTCTAACGCTTCATCATTCAATTTTGGTGCTAATAAAGACAACTGCTGACCAATTACAGTGAAGAGTTTTTTAATATTTAAAAAATAATCATCTGTTAATAATTCTGTATCTGCCACTCGATGTATAAAAATGGCTTCCCATTTTTCCTTATGCTCAAAGGCAAAATCTACATAACTTTCAGCAATCTGCATCAATTTTTCATAAGGCTGATCATCTGAAAATTGACTTAAATCTATCTCGATTTTTTCTAGTAATAATTGTAAAGTGCGAGCATTCAGTAACAACATCAAATCATCAACATTTTTGATCACCATATACAATGATCCAACTGTATAACCAATCTCTTTGGCTATACGACGAGTGGTTAATTTTCCATATCCCTCTTCGACTAAAATTTTTTCAGCGGCAACAATCACCATATCTTTTAATTCATCGCGTGAATGATCATTACGTCTACCCATTTTAAAATTCCTTATTCACTTTTAAAGGTAAGCTTTGCAAACTGGCTGGCAATTTTTTCATTCCTTGAGTTGCCTGTTTCTCACTGCCATACGGCCCGATATATGCAACCCATATTTTCGAATTTTCATTATTCAATTGTTTAAACTGAGGTTTACCAGGAATAGATCTGCCCTTCAATATTCTCTCTAATTCTGCTTTAGAGCGATGGCGGCTTAATTCTATCACATAATTAAATGCAGTTTTTTTATCATCAATCTCTGGAGTGACATCATCAGATACAGGTAAATCTTCTGTTATTTCCACTGTAATACTTTCTACTTTTTGTAATTCGATTTGCTTTTCTTTATCTATGATTGACTCATCAATGAGATCATTTGAAGCTTCTAACTCACTTGTTGCGACTGAAACAATGGGGATTGTTTTTACAGGTACTATTTCTTTGGTAATTACGACAGGCAGCTGATTCACTTTTGGCTCAATCAATATTCTTTCAGGCTCTTTTCTTTCAAAAAACCAATCATTCAGTGTCATAACAGCAAATATAGCAATAGATATAACAATTATTAATATAGCTAGTAATTTAGAAATATTGTTTTTATTGGGCTGTTTAGCTTTGTCATTTTTCTGCTGAAGCAATTTAAGAATTCGCCCAGGATAACCATAAGATAAGCTGGCTAATTGATTAGCTTCTGATATAGAAACCATTTTTTCAGGTGTTTCTTTATAAATCTGATCAATAAAATTTTTAGTTTGAGCAACCGTCATTCCCGTTAGCGTAATTATTTTAGCTTTTTGAAGTAAATTGTTGATCTCTATATCTGCGGGCGTTGCACCCATAGATAAAACCAATGTAACATGCCGATAAAACTTAGATTGCTCACTTAAGATTGATATGATTTCTCGGATGATTTCATATTCAATACAATCAGCATCATCAATCAATATATAAAAATGCCGTTCATCTGCTAAAACTGTTTCCAACGTTAATATAAAATTGGATAAAAAATCAGGGTGATCAAGCTTAAGCAAATCTACCGATACTTTTACATTATGATAAAAAACTTGATGACTGCGACTACGAAGTTCTATCACGCTTGCTGTTTTATCAAAAGAAAGAGTCTCCAAAAGTTCGGATAAAAGCCTAGTTTTACCCGCGCCTTCTGAGCCTTTAATACAAATCAAACTCATATCTCTATCCTGACATGAGTTGATTAAGTCAGTTAAAATTTGATCATAGGGTGAGATATCCACCCACGGCAATTGATCTAATCTCAAATATTTCACGCTTCCGTAAACATAGTCATATTGAATGCTTCTTCGATATATTCTTTCGGAACATTGCCCATCACAACGCCACGACCAATATCAGAAAGCAAAATATAGCGAATATCCGTCGAAGTATTCTTTTTATCCAACAACATAGCTTCCCACATTTCTTCAAAAGAAAACTGCTGTTTCATTGTAATTGGCAACAAGAAATCTTTTAATGTTTCTTCAACATCAATCTGCTGTGCTTCTGTCATTAAATTCATTTTCACAGAAACAATCGCTGCCATTCTCATACCAACGGCAACAGCTTCACCATGCAAAATACCTTTATATCCCATATTTTTTTCAATCGCATGGCCAAATGTATGACCCAAGTTTAATAGTGCACGGTTGCCCTGCTCAAACTCATCTTCCATCACGATTTCTTTTTTGTTCTGACAAGAACGTGCAACCAATTCTTTGATGACAGTTTTATCGCGCATTAAAATCGCATCTTTATTATCTTTTAACCAATAGAAAAATGCTGCATCTCTGATTAAGCCATATTTGATAACTTCAGCTAAACCACTTATGAACTCTCTTCTTGGTAATGTATCTAAAACATCAACATTGATAAATACTGCTTTTGGCTGATAAAAAGTACCAATCATATTTTTACCCAATGGATGATTGATTGCAGTTTTACCACCTACCGAGCTATCTACTTGAGCCAAAAGGCTTGTTGGAAACTGGATAAAATCAATACCACGCTGATAAATACTTGCGGCAAATCCTACTAAATCCCCGATAACACCACCACCTAAAGCAATTAATGTCGAAGATCTTGTATATTTTAGAGTTAATAATTTTGTAATAATTTTTTGAAGTGAATCATTATTCTTAAAAATTTCACCATCGTCTAAAACCAATGTTTCAACTTTCTTGTTTGGTAATAAACCTGCAACATATTCAATATATAAAGGGGCAATCGTTGTATTAGAAACAATCAAAACATTATCGCCTCTAACTTTAGCTTCTAATTGCTCTACAAATTGATTCGTTGTGGAAATATAAATAGGATAAGAACGCTCTTCTAACTCAATATCAATAATTTTCATAATTTATTTCTTTAAGGGTGTACACCAGTTGGATGAAAAATTTTCTGCATCATTATACAAATTAAATAGTAATTCGCTAATTTCATCGGGACTTTTACCATCAACATTCACATGATAATGGGCTGAATCTAGATATAGATCCTTACGATGATCATAAATTGAACGCAATGTAATCAAAGGATTATCTGTCTGAAGCAAAGGTCTATTTTTATCACCTTTTATTCGTTCAAAAATTTGCTCTGGTGATAAATCCAAAAAGATCACTTTACCTCGCGTCTTTAATCTTTCTCGATTAATATCACGCAAAATAGCGCCACCACCTGTGGACAGAATGATATTAGATTGATTGGTTAATGTATCTATGGCGCGAGATTCTATGTCACGAAAGACAGTTTCCCCAAATGCTGAAAATATAGCCGGAATCGACTGTTTTTCTGTCTCTTCGATCCAAATATCACTATCTATAAAAGAGTAGTTCAATTTTTTTGCTAATAATTTCCCTAACGTTGTTTTCCCAACGCCCATAGGCCCGACTAAAAAAAAACTATTGATCATATTCATGACCAATAGTTTCTATTCTTTCGTAGTAATAATCAATAGCTACTTAACAATATTTGGTGTTAAGAAAATAACCATTTCTACTTTTTCATTTACGTTACTTTTATTCTTAAACAAATTACCAACAAATGGTAAATCACCCAAAAATGGCACTTTTGTAATAGAATCTGATGAGTTAACAGAATAAATTCCACCTAGTACAACTGTCTCCCCATCTGAAACTATTGCTTGTGTTTTGATTTCTCTTTTTTGAGTTGAAATTTGATTATTAACTACAGGCCCTGGATCATCTTTTTTAATATTAATATCCATAATAATATTATTATCAGGGGTAATACTTGGCGTAACTTTTAACTCCATGAGTACATCTTTGAATTCAGTATTTGTTCCACCATCAACAGTTGTTGTTGTATATGCTATTTGTCTACCCTCATTAATATAAGCTTCTTGTCGATCAGTTGTCATAAGAGTTGGACTTGCCAATACTTCACCTTTACCGTTATTCTGCATTGCTTGGAGTTCTAAGCTCGCATTAAAATTCCTCCTTAAAATACTCAAGCCCAACAAGCCATTTAAAGGAGTCTCTCCGGAAAAGTCAACTACCCCTCCTCCCCATGTACCACTCCCCCCCCCTGAAGGTATAGCTGAGTTAGCTATTCCTTTATCATTAGACCAACTACTTGTATTTCCTCCAACACCCCATTTAACACCTAATTCTCGATTAAAAGTATCTGTTGTTATTACAATTTGAGCTTTAATCACTACTTGACGTAGTGGTTTATCTAAACGAGTAATTAACTCTCTAATAATTTTCATTTGTTCAGGTGTATCTCGAACAATCAATAAATTTTGATTAGGGTCAACCGTTAACATACCATGTTGTGAAATACCTGTAGATTGATTTCGACTATTCTCACTATTAGATGACTGAGATGATGATAAAACCTGTGCAATATCAGGCGCTTTTGCATTGTTAATCTGAATAATTTCTGTAATTAAATCAGGATCTAATGTTCTAGCTTCACTCGCTGGCATAATATACACAACATTGCCGCTTTGCTGTTTTACCAATCCCTTAGAACGCAATACAACATCTAAAGCTTGATCCCAAGGAACATTTTGTAAACGTATAGTAATACGGCTATTCACACTATCACTTACAACTATATTTAACCCTGTGAAGTCTGCAATAATCTGAAGAATTGCTCTAACATCAATGTCTTGAAAGTTAATACTGATCAAGTCACCAGTAAAATTGTCTTTATCGCCCAAAGCACTTTTGCTTGTTTCAACAACTTGTTTTTTTGGCTTAACAATCAATTGATACTTGGAACCTATCTGCTGGCTACTAAATTCATAGTTAGATTGAGTTCTAATTTTCACAGCAGCAACACCATTATTATTGACAACTTCTAATGCAGAAACTGGTGTTGCAAAATCTGTCACTTCAATGCGTCTAACCTGTGATGGATTCCATGCAGTACCTAATACTGATAAAGTTAACCCTCTTGTTTGTTCATCAATTAATTGAACCTGCGTCTTATCATTAGGTAAAAATACCTCTATGACACCCGCACCTTGAGAGTTTCTATAAAAGCCTACATCTTTAGCAACCGGCTGCTGCACTTCTAATGATGAGATATTTGACTGCACTGCATTATCCCAGCTAGGTTGATTAATGGAATATTTATTAGTTGGTGATAATGTGACAACAACTTCATTATTTTGATTAGAAACCTTATAAGTTGTATTACCTTTTACCTTTACTGTTGAACGTACTTTATTGTTGGCATACAAATTACTAACATCGCTCACCATATTATTATTAACTGATCTATTTTTTAATACTTGATTAAAACCAGTAGAATTAAAATCAACTACTAATAAATCTTTATCTTCTAAATAAAATGATTTTGGAGCAGAAACAGGTCTATCAAAATGATAACGCAGCTCTACATCTCCATTTGCTAACGTTACAGACTCTAAAGCTGTTAATCTTTGTGCGTGTCCCATAGTTAACATTAAGCATGACAATGCTATAGAAAACACACTGATTTTATAGCCTCTCATTCGTTGCATTGATCTCATAAATATTCTCCAATTATTTTATTTTTAAATCTATTTTATTAGGTAAAACGATCCAAGCATCTGAGTCATCTTTATTAATTGAACCAAATTTTTCTTCGATAAAGACTGTTTTTTCTGTAATGTCAGTTACTTTACCAAAATCACGACCGATATAATCATTCACCTTGAGCATCATTATTTTATTTTGACCAACATCAATTAAAGCAGCAGTTTCTCCATTTGCTAAAGACATTACTCCAATCATGCTTAAATTACTTAATTCATATTTTTCAAATGGTCCTGGCTTATACCCTTGTGGTCTTGAAGGATCTTCTTTTAAACGAACTTTTGAACTCGAATCAATATTGATATCCCCGTAGCTAAAGAAGCCTTTAAAAAATCCCGTAGCCACAAAAGGATCGCGCCCTTGCTGTAAATAAAACAGCGATGTATCACCCAAGTTAATATTATTTGCAACACTTTCAATTTGTTTAGCTCGAACTGATTGTTGAACTCTTTGCTTTGTCTCCATGATTCTTTGATCTATAGGTGCCGACTCTTCAAAGCTTTCTAAACACCCTTGCAAAATAAAAGTAGACACCAACATGGTTATAATTATTTTATTATTCATTATGATATTCCCTATGAATTATACTGATAAGTAGCAATCATAGCTGAAAAGGCTTGTCTGCCAGATGTACCACAATCAAATCTTGGAACTGTAACATCTTTAACTGATTGAATTGTTTGTAATCCTGTTGGCAACTGATTTGCAGGTACATAGCTATTTAAACCAAAATTTTCCAATGTAATAATTCTCTCAATCTCCGATAGATTAGCAACGAATTGTCCAATTTGATCATAAGTTGCACAGCCTTCAATTCTCACAGGAATTTTTGTATAGAACCCTTCAGATATTGGTTTTAGTGGAATAGATTTGATAACTTCAATTCCTGCTTGATTTGCATTAAGATTTAATTGCTCAATAAAGTTAGCCGCATTCAAATCTCTTGGTAATTTTTTTCTTACCTCTTCAAGCAATCTATTAACTTGTTCAATCTCAGCAAGATATCTATCAGCCAATGCTTTAAATTCTAATTTTGCAGCTAATTCATTAAGTTTTCGTTCTTCATTACTTTTTTGAGCTTGGAATTGAGCCTCATAATCAAAATATTTAAATGCTCCAAAAAAAACTATTCCGAAAGTTAAAATTGCCGCTGCTATCAGCACTACTGCTTTAATCAAAGCTGGCTGCTTTGCCAAATAGTCTATGGTAAAAATTTCATTAAAATCTAAATTAATATTCATTATTTACCATCCTTACTTGATTGTTTCGGATCTACGACAACACTGTAAGATACAACTCGATTACCATCCATAATTACCTCATGATGTGGAGGAATCGGTGCTGGCCCAATATAATTATCCAAACTATCTAGATGATTGGCCAAAGTATCTCTATCTTTTGCTAAAGCATTAAAACTCAGTTGATCTAAAGTGAATGCTAAAGAAACAATGAATCCATCTTCAGGAGTTACGGAAGAAAATTTTTCCATTAAATTCACAACTTCAGAACGCTGTTCTGCCAATTGCTGCAAAACATCTAATTGTTGTTTTAAACGCTCTGTCTGTGCTTTTCTTTCATTCATTTGAGCTTCAACATTATTAAGCTGAGAGATTTCAGCATCTATTAGATGAGTTCTAAATGCTCTAGAATCCAACTCTTGTTGAATCAAAAAAATTGAGCCACCAGCAAGTAATGCACCAATTAAACAGCTTAATCCTAAAAATCGTTTAATTTTATTTTCTTCTTGGATTTTCAGCTCTTCTCGCCATGGCAATAAATTTATTTTAACTATCATTTATAATAATCCTCTCATTGCTAGACCTGTTGCTGTCGTTAAACTGTGGATACTCGCATTATTCAACTTTGGATACACTTTACTATCGATATCAAAAAGTGATTCAGGCGACAAAGATATGACATTCAAATCAGTTAATTGTGCTCTCAACATATCCTCAATTTCTGAATAACATGATGTAGCACCTACAATATAGAGTTCATGCAGAGTTATTTGAGGATTATTAGAAATATATACATCGATTGCTGACTGTAATTGCATATTCACTTCTGTAACAAATTGATTAAGGCTTTCAGCAATTGTCGATGATTTGCTTAATTTTAGTTTTTCCGCATCCGCAAGAGAAATCCCTTTTTGCTCAGCAATAATTTGCGTTAAACGCTCACCACCGATAGGAACATCCCGCACATAAACCGATTGATCACCAGTAACAACATTTAAACCTGATTGATGTAAACCAATATCAAAAATCATAACTGCGTCATAATCTGATTTACCAACAAATGCATCTTGCATATGTAGAAGATCTAAAATTGCATAGATATTAATATCGATTGCAGATACTTTTACTCCAGCAATATCAGCACATATCTCACGTTGACTGACAAATTCTTTTTGTGCAGCAACAATCAATACATCTGTGTGGTCTTCTAGAGTGCTAGATGGCTTAATTGGGATAAAGTCTAGAAATACTTCTTCTGCCGAAAATGGAAAATATTGAGATACGTTGGCCTCAATTGTCTTCCATAATTCATCTGTTTTTAAGCGAGAATCTAAAGGAACGGAGCGAACCATCGCCACAGAAGTAGGTATTGCCATTGATGCTTCTTTTACCCCCCCAAAAGCAGCAACAGCTTTGTTTAAGCTAATACCCGCAACATCAACTTCCGTTGGCAATCCATCTTTCCAATCACCTTCACAGTTAAAAACTAATCCACGCGTCAGAATATAATCTCTACCCTTTTTTTGTACTTCGGCTATTTTTATAGAATATGAGCCAATATCTATTCCGATACATACGCTAGGCTTTTTAGCCATAATTATTATCCTCTATTAATTTTTTTATTAGAATTAATTCCAGCAAGTTTACTAGGTGCGATTTATAAAATCAATTTATAAATTTAGCCTTCTATGACATTAAACTCTTGAATTTCAATCCATTCTTTACGTCTTGCACTCATTTTCTTATTTAGTAACCGATCAAACACTTGATTTATATCATTATCACCAATCGTCAATTGCACCAATCTGCGTGTATCTTGCGACATCGTTGTTTCTCTTAATTGAATAGGATTCATTTCACCGAGCCCTTTGAATCGCGTCACTAATATTTGTTTTTTATTTTTACCGTATTTTTTTATTAGTTCATTTTTTTCATACTCATCTAAAGCATAATATATTTCTTTACCAATATCTAGGCGATAAAGCGGAGGAATTGCAACAAAAATATGCCCAGCTTCTACTAACGGTCTAAAATGTTTTAAAAATAGTGCACAAATTAACGTTGCAATATGTAATCCATCCGAGTCAGCATCGGCTAAAATACAAATTTTTCCGTAACGCAAACCATCTAAATTATCACTCGCAGGATCTACGCCAATCGCGACAGAAATATCATTAATTTCTTGTGAAGATAATATTTGGTCTGATTCAACTTCCCAAGTATTTAAAATTTTCCCGCGAAGCGCCATGATCGCTTGTACATTCTTATCACGTGCTTGTTTTGCTGAACCGCCCGCAGAATCACCTTCTACTAAGAATAATTCAGTCAAAGCAACATCATTACTCACGCAATCTGCTAATTTCCCTGGTAATTTAGGTCCTTGAGCAATTTTCTTACGAACAACTGCTTTAGATGATTTTAATCTTGAGTTAGCATTTTCAATGATTAACGTGATGATTTCTAAACCATCTTCAACATGCTTATTCAACCACAATGTGAAGAAATCTTTCACGGCAACCGAGATAACACCAGCGATATGACGAGAACTTAAACGCTCTTTAGTTTGACTCGCGAACTGTGGCTCGACCATTTTTAGTGACAATAAAAAATTTAAATTCTGCATGACATCTTCAGGCGTAATTTTTAAATTTCTCGGCAATAAATTACGTTGTTCACAAAAATCTCGGATGGATTCTGTTAATCCATTTTTCAAACCATTTACATGCGTTCCACCTTGAGTGGTTGGAATTAAGTTGGCATAACTTTCCATCATGATTGGTGTTGTTTCTTTACTCCAAGCCAATCCCCAAGTGAACTCTTCTGTTTCGCCCGTAAACTCTCCAATAATTGGTGCTACAGGTAAAATTTCTTCGTTACTTAACTGATCTTCAACATATTCTGTGATTCCACCCTGAAAATACCATTCCAATCGTGCATCTTGAGAATCTTCAGGCACATTTTCATCCACAAGCGTAATTTTTAAGCCTGCAGCCAATAATGCTTTTGCTTTTAACAACGGAATCAAGCGACTTTTCGCTACTTTTTCGTGATCAAAATAAGATGCATTTGGCCAAAAGCGAACTTCTGTTCCTTGATCCTTTTTATTTTTATGCGCTTCTTTAGTCAATGTTTCAACGCATTCACCATTAGCAAATGCGATGTTATAGCAATAACCATTTTGAATAACTTTAACTTCTAATCTTTCAGATAAAGCATTCACAACAGAAACACCAACGCCGTGTAAACCACCAGAATAGTGATAAACATCTTGATTAAATTTACCGCCAGCATGCAATTTCGTTAAGATTAATTCGACACCGCTCACACCATGTTCAGGGTGAATATCAACAGGCATACCACGACCATTATCCTGCACACCATATGAGCCATCTTTATATAAAGTGATCGTAATATGGTCAGCAAAACCTGCCAATGCTTCATCGACAGAGTTATCAATAACTTCTTGAAGTAAATGATTGGGTCTTGTTGTATCGGTGTACATGCCTGGTCGTTTTTTAACTGGATCCAAACCTGTTAAAACTTCAATGGAACTCGCGGTATATTTTTTTTCAGACATTAATTAACCTATTATTTGAATACTATTTTGCACTATTGGTGAAATCATAAACATTTTGAACAACACGACGATACAGATCGATCGCCAAATATAGTTCTGCTTGCATTTGTAAAATCGGATCATCTTCCGTTTCTAAATTCTCTTCAAAGCGCTCTAAAAATTTTAAACGCTTAAAAATAAAATCTCCCGACATGGCAAATGAGATTTGCTCATCATATTCCAACATCAGTTTTGTAACTTGCCATCCATCTTTCAATGGATCTTGAATCTCTTTTGAATTCAGCTCAACGCTTTTAAACTTGGCATTTCCACCTTCATCTTTTAGCTCTCGTAATTCAATCTCATCCAATATTGTTAATAAATCAGATTGAATACCGTGCATCGCCCAATGGGTCATTGCAGCATTCACAGAATGTTCAGGCGCTAAAGGTACAACAGGTAAACTGCCCAACGTTTTACGCAAATGCCCTGTTAATAATGATGCTTTTTTCGTAGAGCTTGCATCCACAACTAACCAGTTTTTTTCTAAGTCGATGTAAGCCATAACCGAATGTCTATTCACCAATGCATTTGGTAATAATTCATTCATCACAACTTCATGCAGCTCTTTCATTTCAGAGCGGCTAATGTGTTTTAGCTCTTTCTCTTCAATTTTTTTATCTACTGCAGTTTTAACAACAGAATTTGGCAGTAATTTTTGCTCAATACCTAAACGAAAAAACAATGCATTATTAATTTTCTCTACGTATTGTTTGCCTTCTTTAAATACTGGTAACCAACCAATGCTTTCTAATTCTTGAGTCAAACAAGCCGTTAATGGCTTTTCTGACAAACTTTCTTCGATTGATTCTAAACTTTCTTTAATTGGCTCTTCAAATCGATAAACTAATAAATTTTTAAAACTCATGTTAATCCTTTAATTGATGAAGAACTTGTAATAACTCTGAGAAATGATCAATGACAAAATCAGGAGATTCATTGGCAATCGGCTCACCGTGATTGTATCCATATGTCAACGCAACTGATTGTACACCTGCATTTTTAGCAGCATTAATATCATTGCGCGAATCGCCCACAAAGATAAACTCTGATTGCATCACGCCTAATTCTGCCAATACTTTAAATATCGGAGCAGGATGCGGTTTGATTTTCACTGAATCATTTGCACCCAGCATTAATGTAAATAACTGATCAATGCCTAAATAAGCCATTAACTCAGGAACGTATCTTGAAGGCTTATTGGTGATTAACACCAATTCATAACCTTCACTTTTAAGCTCTTCCAAAGTTTCTTTCACTTCAGGAAATAATGGGCTCCCCGATAATAATTCAGCTTGATAGCACTCAGACAAAATCGCCATCGCCTTTTGACGATATTCAGCATCTGTCGGTGCTTTCGCCCAAGCCAAAGCGCGATCCAATAAAACTTCTATACCATTACCAATCCAAGTGACAACCAAAGCTTTTCCTGGCTCTGGTAAATTTAAATGCGCGCACATTCCATCGACAGTATTTGCCAATCCTAATGCACTATCCACCAACGTTCCATCTAGGTCAAAACCAACTACTTTGATCGTCATACATTGTCCTTGAATTATTAATGATTAGTCTTTTTTCACCAAAAGCGCCATAGATTCTACGTGAGCTGTGTGCGGGAACATATCCATCACACCTGCTTCTGTCACTTCGTATCCATATTGAACCAATTCAGCCAAATCTCTTGCTAAAGTTGCAGGATGGCAAGAAACATACAAAATACGTTTTGGCGCTAATTTACCTAAATAAGGCATCATTTCTAAAGCACCTGATCTTGGTGGATCAACTAAAATCGCATCGTATTGTAACTGCATCCAATCAGCATTATCTTGATTTTGCGTTAAATCCGTACAATAAAATTCAACATTATCTAAGTTATTGCGTTCAGCATTTTTCGCTGCCCACTCTGTTAAACTTTTATCGCCTTCAACACCAACAACTCTGCCCGCTTCTAAAGCCAACGGCAAAGTGAAGTTTCCTAAGCCACAGAACAAATCTAAAACTGTTTCATCTTTTTTCAAATCTAACAATTTTAATGCTCTTGCTACCATTTGTTCATTAATGATCGGATTCACTTGTGTGAAATGATAAGGCTTAAACGCCATAGTTAAACGATCTAACAGCTTATAGTTCAACAAATCATCTGCGTCTTCTACTTCACTTAATAAATAAGTCGATGCTTCGCTCTTCGGCTGTAAATAGATCAAAACATTATGCTCTACGCCAAACGCTTTGAATTTAGCTAAATCATCTTCTGTTGGCTCTTCCAAAACTCGGAAACTTAATGCCACTTGCGAAGATCCTACTGCCACTTCGATCTGTGGAATTTTATCCAATAGCGTTAAGCTACCAATTAATTCAGATAGCTGAGGAATTAGATTAGAAACTTGCGAATCCAATACTGGACAACTATCCATATCCACAATAAATGGTGCAAATTTTTCACGGAAGCCAACCAAAACTTTCTCTTTTTTCGGCACATATTTAACGCCCAAACGGCCTTTAAAACGATAATGTTCGCTTGGTGAACGCAATGGTTCCATTTGTGCATCAAGATCAAAATCTAGTTTTGCTTGTTTTTTCAAATTACTCGCCAATTGCTTAGCTTTAAAATAAATTTGTTTTTCAGGGTCTAAATGTTGCAAAGAACAACCACCACAAACACCAAAAACATCACAAACAGGTGTCACACGATCTTCTGAAGCTTTGATCACTTCTACAGCTTTCGCTTCATCATAATCTTTACGTATTTTCACATACTGAGCCATTACCACTTCATTAGGTAATGCACCATTCACAAAAACAACTTTCCCATCGATGTGTGTCACGCCACGGCCATCATGAGTAATATCGGTAATTTCGACTTCAAATGGCTCTTGTGAGAATTTTTGTTTACGTTGTTTACGCTTTGACATCTTTGCCTAAAACCCTAAATTAAAAACAGCGATCATACCACAAATCACTCTTCCACTGCTTCTAGATCTGAGATATCTACGAATTGACAACGGATCGCTTTTTGTAAGTTTTCAGGGCTTATTTTGATTTGAGATCCTCGTTTTCCCGCGGATATTATTATGTATGGTTCTGATTTTGCTTTTTCTGAAATAAATGTTGGAAATGATTTTTTCATCTTAATTGGTGAACATCCACCACGAATATAGCCAGTTAATGGTTCAAGTTTTACCACAGGAATCATTTCAACTTTTTTATGCGAACTGGCTTTAGCTAATTTTTTTAATGATAAATGCTCACTGCTTGGAATCACAGCAACAACATAATCTTTATTATCACTATGCGTTACCAAAGTTTTATAAACAACAGATGGTGATTCTCCAAGTAAATCAGCAACTTCAACTCCGCCCAATACTTCATCGCTATTGCAAAGATAACTCAAAGCTTCATACTCTATTTTTAATTGATCCAATAAACGCATTGCATTGGTTTTATCGATTTTTGCTTTACTCATAAATGCACCATCATTAATTAAAGAAATATTATAGCCAATAAAAAAAGCCCCATGAATACTAGCTTATGGGGCTTTTGATTTTAATATTTATTTTTTCAATTCTTTAATCGGTACAGCAACAAAATATGAGTTTTGACCTCTTTGTAACAATAAACGAACTGTGTCACCTGGCTTTAAGCCTGTCACTAACTGATTAAAATCGTTCAATGACTCGATATTGACACCATTAATTTGTGAAATGATATCTCCACGTCGAATACCTACCTCTTCTGCTGCACCTTGTGCAACCAAGCTCACAACTACACCTTTTTGAGTGCTTGATTCAGGTAAATCTTCAACTACTAGTCCTAAATAGTTATTAGATGCATCTTGATTTTGGCTTGCTAACTGATCGTCATCAATCGCTTTGATCTCTACTTCAATGGTTTGCTTTTTACCATCGCGTAAAATTTCAATTTTAGCTTTTTCATCGACTTTAGCACGACTGACTAAAACTGGTAATTCACTCGATTTTTCAATCGTTTTACCATTAAATTTCAAAATCAAATCGCCTACTTGCAAATCAGATTTAGATGCAGGGCCATTTGGAACAATGCTAGAAACCAATGCACCTTGTGGTTTATTCAATTTAAATGTTTTCGCTAAATTTGCGCTCACATCTTGAATTTGTACGCCTAACCAACCACGCACAACTTTGCCATTGTTTTTTAATTGTTCAACAACATCCATCGCCAAATCAATTGGAATCGCAAAACTCACGCCTGCATAACTGCCTGTGCTTGTATAAATCTGTGAGTTAATCCCAATCACTTCACCACTAGTATTAAATAACGGTCCACCTGAGTTACCAGGATTTACAGCAGCATCTGTTTGAATGAATGGTGTGTAATTATCGCTTGGTAAATTTCTACCTAAAGAGCTGATAATACCTTGTGTCGCTGTGTAATCTAAGCCAAATGGAGAGCCAACTGCCATCACCCATTGTCCCACTTTCAAATCATCAACATCTGCGATTTTCACAGCTGGTAAGTCTTTAGCATCTATTTGTAATACCGCAACGTCAGAACGATCATCTTTACCGATCAATTTTGCAGGCAACTCTCTACGATCCGACAATTGCACTAAAATTTCATCTGCTTTTCCAACAACATGAGCATTGGTTACGATAATGCCATCTTCTTCAACGATAAAACCTGATCCACCACCATGAATGATTCGCTCACGTGGTTTTTGTTGCTGCTGTCTTTGTCTTGGTTCTCCAAAGAAAAATTGAAAAGGATCATTACCATCAAAGAATGGAAAACCTTGCATCGCAGGTACTTCTTCTTTCCCTTTCACTGTAATGCTAACCACTGAGGACTTATTTTTCTCAAACAACTCGCTCCAATCAGGCGGTGTTTGAGCGATTGCAAAATTGACCAATACAAACGATGCAACAACACTTGTTTGTATCACTTTTATCCAAGATTTTTTCATATATTAATTCCCTCAGAATATAAAAACGATTTAAATAAAAATTTAATCCTTATTAATATAAAAGCCTCAATGAAAAATAATTCAAAAAAATGTAAAGATTGGGTAAATGCGAAAGCCTTGATAACTTGCTATGATTTTATAGCAATTTTTATACTTATGGAGAATATTGAGCGTGGCTAAAATTTTAGAAAAACACAGCATTAATTCTACCCCTTTAAAAAACCGTGTTGTGATGGAACCAATGTGCATGTATTCAGCGACAAATCATGATGGCATTGCCACAGATTTTCACTACGCTCACTATGTGAGTAGCGCAATTGGGCAAGTTGGATTAATCATCGTAGAAGCTACAGGCATTAGCCCTGAAGGTAGAATTTCTGATCTTTGTCTTGGTTTATGGAATGATGAGCAAAAAAATGCACTGAAAAAAATCGTAGATGGTGTACATGCTCAAGGCGGTAAAATCATTATTCAATTAAATCATGCAGGCAGAAAGTGCACTGCAACAACAGACGTTGATACAATTTATGCACCAAGTGCTTTAGCATTCTCTGAAAAAGATCGCACACCAAAAGCACTAGAAGAATCAGAAATTAAAGCGATCATTCAAGACTTTGTACATTCTGCAAAATTAGCATTAGAAGCAGGATTTGATGGCATTGAAATTCATGCTGCTCATGGTTATTTGCTATCTCAATTCATGAGCCCACATTCTAATCAGCGCACTGATCGATATAAAAATGGTTCTGTTATTTTAGAAGAGCTCACCACAGCATTCAAAGAGTTTTGGCCTCAAAATAAAATTTTATCTATTCGCTTTAGCACAACAGATTATTCAGAAAATGGTTTAAATATTGATTCTACAATCGAGCAAATTAAAAATGTTACTGCATCTTATGATTTAATTAATATTTCATCTGGCGGAATTACCACGCAACCGCCACTTAATATTTATCCTGGTTACCAAGTGAATCATGCGATTAAAGTTAAAAATGAATTGGATGCTACAGTCATTGCTTGTGGTCTATTAGGTGATTATGATCTAGCAACATTCCTAATCGAATCGGGACAAGTGGATTATATTGGTCTCGCAAGACCTTTATTACAAAATCCTAATTGGATCTTGCCGCTGTACGCTAAGCACAATCAGAAAGATGCAATCACTCGACAATATCAAAGAGCTTTCTAAAAGAATGAGATACTTTTTTACTTTATAAGAAATTAGTGTATAATTTTTGACTTGGTGTTTTTTGTATTCATTACGAAAAACTTTTTTATCTCTTATTATTAAATTGGGGTGATGTTTAATGCCTTCCGTCAAGATTCGTGACAATGAACCTTTTGACGTAGCTCTGCGTCGTTTTAAGCGTGCTTGTGAAAAAGCTGGCGTAATTGCGGACGTACGTGCACGTGAATTCTTTGAAAAACCGACAGCAGAGCGTAAGCGTAAGGCTGCTGCTGCTCAGAAACGCCATTATAAGCGTATCATGCGTGATTCAATCAATCGCAAGCGTTTATACTAATTGGATATTTATATCTAACTAGAACGTTTCAAAAAGCCTCATAGATTTTTATGAGGCTTTTTTAATTGATGATATTTGATTTAATAATCATTACCATCATAATTATTTTGACTGATCAAGGCTTCAGGAAAGCGCGTAATGACCGATAACGGAACATTAGCTTCCAAAATTTGACAACGAATATCTGTAATTCCAAAATCCTCCAAGCGCTGATCATGCATCTTTTTAAAATTCATTAACGCGGCATGGCTTTCAAATGCATACCAACCACCCGCCCTTTTTTCATCTTCATTTTCTGTCCAGATTTTCCAAAGCAATCCCTCTTGCTGTGCAATATCTTCAGCTAACTCTCTGAAGGCTTGCGTCATCATCACCTTGAATGGTCCTTCCATTTTAAAATCCAGTTGCATTAAATACACAGACATTTTTTCTCCTTGGTATATTATTGGTTAATTGACAGTTTGAGCAGAAAATATGCTAAAATGTGCGGTCTCACTTTTTCATAACTATTCACTGAATAAGGACTCACTCAAGTGATCGAAAAATTACGCAATATTGCGATTATTGCCCATGTTGATCATGGCAAAACTACTCTCGTAAATCAACTTCTTAAACAATCAGGTACATTTGATCCAAGAGCACAGGTTGCAGACCGTGTTATGGACTCTGGTGCTATTGAAAAAGAGCGTGGAATTACAATCTTAGCCAAAAATACAGCTATCAACTGGAACGACTATAGAATTAACATCGTTGATACGCCAGGACATGCTGACTTCGGCGGTGAAGTTGAACGCGTATTGTCGATGGTTGACTCAGTTCTTTTGTTGGTTGATGCAGTTGAAGGCCCTATGCCACAAACTCGCTTTGTGACACAAAAAGCATTCGCAATGGGCTTTAAACCAATCGTTGTGATCAATAAAATTGATCGTCCTGGAGCTCGCCCTGATTGGGTATTGGACCAAACTTTCGATTTGTTCGATAAATTAGGCGCAACTGAAGAGCAATTAGATTTCCCAGTAATTTATGCATCTGGCTTAAGCGGCTTTGCAGGTTTAACACCTGATGTTCGCGAAGGTGATATGACTGCACTATTCGAAGCTGTTGTTAAGCACGTTGAAGCTCCAAAAGTTGAAATCGATGCACCTTTCCAATTACAAGTTTCATCATTAGACTACAACTCTTACGTTGGTCTAATCGGTGTTGGCCGTATTCAACGTGGTCAAATCAAAGCTAACTCACAAGTATCAATTGTTGGCGCTGATGGTAAAAAACGTAACGGTAAAATCCAAAAAATCTTGGGCTTCCATGGTTTAGATCGTATTGAATTTGAATCAGCGCAAGCGGGTGACATTATCTGTTTCACAGGTATCGATCCTTTATTCATCTCAGATACTATTTGTGATCCTGCTCACCCTGAAGCATTACCACCATTAAAAGTAGACGAACCAACTGTTTCTATGTCAGTTCAAGTAAATACTTCTCCTTTTGCTGGTAAAGAAGGTAAATTCGTAACTTCACGCCAAATCAAAGAGCGTTTAGAAAAAGAATTGTTACACAACGTAGCATTGCGCGTTGAAGATACAGAAGATCCAGATCGTTTCAAAATCTCTGGTCGCGGTGAGCTTCATCTATCTATCTTAATCGAAACTATGCGTCGTGAAGGTTTTGAAATGGCTGTTGGCCGTCCTGAAGTAATCTTCAGAGAAGAAAATGGCGTTAAAGAAGAACCTTATGAAACTTTGACATTTGATATCGAAGAAGATCATCAAGGTAAAATCATGGAACAAATGGGCGTTCGTTTCGGCGAATTAACTAACATGGTTCCAGATGGCAGAGGCCGTATCCGTTTAGAATACGTAATCCCATCTCGTGGTTTAATCGGCTTCCAAACTGAGTTCATGACATTAACAAGCGGTACAGGCTTAATGTTCCATAACTTTGATCACTACGGTCCTTTCAAGAAAGGTGAAGTTGGTCAACGTTTGAATGGCGTATTGATCTCTATCGGTACTGGTAAAGCATCTGCATACTCATTATTTAATTTACAAGATCGCGGCCGTTTATTCATCGGTCATGCTGAAGAAGTTTATGAAGGTCAATTAATCGGTATTCACTCACGTGATAATGACTTAACTGTTAACCCATTAAAAGCTAAACAGTTAACAAACATGCGTGCATCTGGCACAGATGAAGCATTAACATTAACACCACCAATCCGCATGACTCTAGAGCAAGCGATTGAGTTTATCGATGATGATGAATTGGTAGAAGTAACACCTAAATCTATCCGTTTACGTAAAAAACATTTAACTGAAAATGATCGTAAACGCTTCTCTCGTGTAGCTAAAGATTAATTTTAGTTAAGCCATAAAAAAAGCCTGATGATTATTTCATCAGGCTTTTTTTATTATCTTAAGATCACTAATCTAAGACCATCATGATATATGCACCAAAAATCACAAGATGAGCAACGCCATCCACCTGATTCGTTCGACCGCTTGCGAATGTTGCTTGGCACAACATAAAGATACCTACCAACAGCATCATATCAACCATTTCTAGACCAAGCGTAATAGAATGCCCTGTTAATACAGAAATAATTACAACCGCTGGTACAGTCAATGAAATCGTCGCTAAAACTGATCCAAAGTACATGTTAATTGCTCTTTGCAAATCATTCGCTAATACAGCACGAATAGCCGCCAATCCTTCTGGTGCAAAGATCAAAATTGCAACAATCAAGCCCGTTAAAGCTTTTGGCGCATCTAAATTACCTAATAGCGTCTCCAATGGACCCGCATCTACTTTAGTAATCGCCACCACAGAAACTAAATGCACAATCAACCAAATACCATGCCATAAATTAGAACGCTGCGATGGAACACCCTCATGATCATCATTCTGATCTTCATGCTCATAGATGAACAAGTTTTGATGTGTTTTCGTTTGAATAATCAAAAATACCGCATATAACGCTGCAGATAAAAATGCCACAATAAACAACTGACCTGTTGTATAGGTACTCGATGGCAAAACACTTGGTAGAATCAAAACCACAAATACTAAAGGAATAATACCTGTTAAATACTGCGTCACACCAGCTAAGTTCACATGCTGAGTTCTAAACTTACGTCCACCTAACAGCAAGGAAACACCTACAAATCCACTAGTAACTAACATGATCAAAGAGTATAAAGTATCACGCATCAATGTCGCATGAGGACTTACCCCACCATTACTTTCAGGTGAACCACTTGAAGTCATTACAGCAGTAATTAAACTGACTTCCAAGATGACAACAGACAAGCTAAGAATCAGAGATCCATACGGCTCTCCTAATCTATGAGCAAAAACGTCAGCATGACGAACAACACTAAACGCACTATATAAAATCGCACCCAATGATATTAAATTAATTAAAACTAAAAATGGGGTTGAAGTTGTTTTTCCAAAAATCACATCAAAAACAATAACTGCTACCGCTAATGCGACTGCATACTCTTTATGACGCGTACCATGCTTCTCTGCTACTACTTGTGTTTTTTTCACCATGCAAGTTCTCCTATCTATAAATCTTTAATCCATATTTAACACTTATCTTAAAACTCATTCGAAAAAGCCCTCAATCTATGAGGGCTTTTGTTCAATCTCTTACCTTTGCTTCAGATTCATTCCTAAAATGGAATATCATCTTCAAAATCATCAAATGTTGGCTGAGGTTGTACCGCTCTATTATTCATTTGTTGCTGCTGATTTGGAGCACCTTGATTAAACTGCTGTTGCATTTGAGGCTGTTGCTGTCCTTGATAACCATAATCCTGAGAACCACCACCAAAATCAGAGTTATCATTAGAGCCCTTACGATCCAACATTTGCATCGTACCTTGCATATTCACAACAATCTCTGTCGTATAACGATCTTGACCTGATTGATCAGTCCATTTACGTGTTTGCAATTGACCTTCGATATACACCAATGATCCTTTTTTTAAGTACTGACCAGCAATTTCTGCCAATTTTCCAAAAATTACAACACGATGCCATTCAGTTCTATCTTGCTGCTGTCCTGTATTTTTATCTTTCCAGCTTTCTGATGTTGCAATCGTAATATTCGCAACAGCATTTCCATTAGGCATATATTTCACTTCAGGATCTCTCCCTAAATGACCTAACAAAATTACCTTATTAATTCCACGCGCCATAATCATTCCTTACTTAAAAACTGACAGACACTATACTAGATTTTTAAAAGAATCTCACATTAAGACTATTTATTTAACTTCGAAATGGTTAATACCCAATTGACTTAATTTCGTCTTAACAGAACTCAACTCTTGATCAGAGAAAGGCCCTAAATAAACTCGATACAAAGTTTCTTGCTGACTATTTTTACCTTGTAAAATCTTCGAAGCAAAGCCTTTGCTTTCTAAATGCTTTTGATATTTCTCAGCATCTTTTACAACAGAGAAGCTTCCAACCTGCAAAGCAATTAACTCACTTTTCTTTGTGACGACATCGCTTTGTTTTGTACTTTCCAATACCAATGGAGCAATATCAGGATAAGCATTTTTGACAATTTCATTTTGCACGGTTGAAACAGCAGACTGCGTTGCACTTTCTAATGTAATTTTTGGTGGCTCGTGAATATTTTCTATCGCAATACCACCAAAGCGCTCTTCACCACCAATAATCAGTGAACGCTCTTCTAACTGAGTGTAAAAATTATATTCTTTTGCGCCTTTAAAATTCTCTTCAGATAAAGGTTTTACAACTCGTTTAGCAGGTGGCTCTTTTGCTTTTGGCTCTTCTTTTTTCTCAACAATTTCCTCAGCTTTTTTATCTTGAAACATATCACTTAAATATGTCACACCAGCTGAAGCACCCACACCTGTCAAAAATAGAATCATACAAATAGCAATCATTCTATTTTTTCTAGAGTTTGGATGCTTTTTTCCAATCATAGCTAATGGATTATTGGCATGTTTTTTTGCTTGGAAATATTTTTTTGTCATATAACCTATCAATTACATTTTATTAGGTGCACTTAACCCTAATAAATATAAACCATTCGCGATCACTTGTTTAGCAGAAGACAACAAATATAATTTAGCATCCTGCAATGCTTTATCATCTGTCAAAATACGAATCGCCTTGCCATTCTCGTCTTTCGCGTTGTAATAGCTATGAACCGAACCTGCTAGCTCCTGCAAATACGCAGCAATTAAATGCGGTGCATTATTGTTATTTGCAGACACAACAACTTCAGGGAAACGAGAAATAACACGCATTAAATCGTATTCTGAATCACTTTCTAAAAGATTTAAATTCGCTTTAGCTGCATCTAAATTTAAAGCACCTGATTTATTATTTTCGTCCAACAATGAACAGATACGCGCATGTGCATATTGAATATAATAAACTGGGTTTTCTGAAGATTGGCTACGTGCCAAATCAATATCAAACTGCAACTGAGAATCAGGCTTACGCGCAACTAAAAAATAACGAGTTGCATCTTTACCCACTTCATCAATTAAATCTCTTAATGTTACATAGCTACCTGCACGCTTCGAAATCTTAACTTCCTGACCATCGCGCATCACTAAAACCATTTGATGCAATACATAGTCAGGCCATCCTTTCGGAATACCGATATCTAGTGCTTGAAGCCCTGCTCTTACACGAGCAATTGTTCCATGATGATCAGCACCTTGCTCATTCACAACGCGCTTAAATCCGCGCTCCCACTTGTTGCGATGATAAGCCACGTCTGGCACAAAGTATGTATAACCACCTTCTTTTTTACGCATAACGCGATCTTTATCATCGCCGAAGTCAGTGGTTCTTAACCATAAAGCACCATCTTCTTCATACGTAAAACCATTTTTCGTAAGCAATTCAACTGCAGCATCTACAGATCCATCTTTATATACAGATGATTCCAAGAAGAAGTTATCAAATTTCACATCAAATGCTTGTAAATCCAAGTCTTGCTCATGGCGTAAATAAGCCACAGCAAATTCACGAATGTTCTCTAGATCGTTAGCATCACCAGATGCAACGATGCTACGATCATCCGCAATAACAGTTTTCTTCGCTAAAAAGTCTTTAGCAATTTCGATAATGTAATCACCACGATAACCATCAGCTGGCCATGAAGCATCATCTGGCTCAACGCCATCAATACGAGATTTAACAGACAACGTTAAGTTATCAATCTGCGCACCTGCATCATTGTAGTAAAACTCTTTAGTAACATCATAGCCATTCGCCGCCATGATACGCGCCAAAGAGTCGCCAACTGCAGCACCACGACCATGCCCAACATGCAAAGGTCCTGTAGGATTCGCAGAAACAAATTCCACTTGAACCTTTAAACCATTTGCATCATTGTTATGACCGTATTTATCTTGCTGAGTAACAACTTCGCTTAATTCATTGAAATATGCATCCTTACTCAATGTAAAGTTCATAAATCCAGCACCAGCAATCTCAACTTTCTCAATTAAAGGATTTTCTGGTAAAGCTGCGATTAATTTTTCAGCAATTTGTCGCGGTGAACTTTTCAGCTCACGCGCCAACATCATTGCCAAATTACTTGCAAAGTCACCATGCGCAACATCACGTGTACGCTCAATGCTTGATCCGATTTTATCGGTAGGAATATTAAGATTTTCATTGCTATTCAATTGTTGAACGGCAGTATTTAAAGCTGATGCTATGATATTTTTCATTGATTTTAAACTTAGTGCTGATTAAATTTAGATAAAAGACCTTGCATTTTCTCATCAAGATTTTTAGGTGTAGACTCAACCGTTTTCTCAACGCGTTCTTGTGCAACTTTCGGATCTTTTTTCACAAAAGGTTTGTCACCTTGAGGTTTTGATTTGTGTTTAGGTTTAGCTGGTCTTGCTTGCTTTTTCTCAGCAAACTGTGCTTTTTTCTCAGATAAACGCTGAGCTTTTTCAGGTTTATTCTTAGCCAACCACTCTTCGATTTTAGCAATTTCAACTTTCGCTGCTTCTTTTTGCTCTTGAGAAATTTCTTCCGCTTGAGTGCCGTCAAGATTTAAACGGTGAGTCGCATATAACAAAGCATTTTGATAACGCAATTGACGAGTGTAGTTGAACATTGCTGCACGCAATATCATGGAATTAAATCCCCACTCCGCAACGATTGGTTGTAACACTTTGTGCAAACCAATTGCCAATGGTACTGCCCTACCTTGTCCTGCTTTAGGGAATACATTAGGATACTCAACTGATAAGCGAGCCAATAACTCATTCGCAGCTTGCTGCTTCTGTTTTATTTTTTCGCGCTTAGATTGAGCTTGGTTCTCAACTGTTTCAACAGTTGATTCGATAATTTCAGTTGTATCCATTGAGTTTTCTTTTTCTTCTGTCATGACATTAAGCAATTGTAAAATATAATAAAAAATAAATTAAAAAGGGCGTCGTCACGCCCGAATCAGGTCATTTTATAGCATATGTAAAATAATTGCATTACTATTCCTTAATTACTAGTATAATTGACCCCATTTATTTCACTCAATATTCATAAATAAGAAGGATTTTGTATGGCACGTAAAAAGCTTTCGATATTATTGCCGTTATCATTACTCTGCTTCACTTCCTTTGCAATAATCGGAAATGCACAATCTGGCCGTAATTTAGATCAAATCGCCTTAGTCGTTGATTCACATGCGATTACTCGCCAAGAATATAACTCTGCGCTCTCTCAAGCTCGCGCCCAATATCGTGGTTCAGGCTTAAGCGACGAAGCGATTCAAGAAGAAGTGGTAAAAGTTTTGGCCATCAGTAAAATCATGGAAAATTTCGCTCAAAATATGGGCATTGTGATTCCTGATATTGCTGTAAATGAAGCCATTCAAGATATCGCGGCTCGAAACGGTGCTTCAGTTGCCCAATTAAAAGAATATTTGGCTTATGAAGGCATTCCATTTAGCCAATTCCAAGAAAATATCCGCAAACAAATGATGTCAGCTGAATTACGCAATCAACTCATGCGCACTGTACGCGTTACTGACAATGAAGTTGATATTTACATGCGTTCAGATGAATTTCAAAAACTAAAACAAGAAATTGCACAAAGCAAAATTCCAAACGTGAATGTTAAACATATTCTTATCCGTATTGATAATGACGTGACTGAAAAAGAAGCTAAGTTACGTATTGATCGTTTACATGAGCGTTTAGCGGCAGGTGAAGGCTTTGAAGACATTGCTAAGGCACAATCTCAAGATCCTATTTCAGCAGCGAAAGGCGGTGAAATTGGTTGGGTTGCTCCTGGACAATTAGTGCCTGAATTTGAAAAAGTGATGTTCAACTTAAAACCAGGTGAAACAAGTAAACCTGTTCGTACACCGTTTGGTTATCACATCATTCGCGTGGAAGATAAAAAATTAGGTTTACCTGATGAATCACAAATGAAAAACTTGGCTCGCGATTACTACTATCGTAAAAAAGCCGCGCAACAATTCAGCATTTGGCAAGACAAAATGCTTGCAGACGTATACATAGAGAGACGACCATAACAGTCATGAATGAATATTTACAACTCGTGCGCCAACACCAGGCGCGCAAACGTTTTGGTCAAAACTTTTTAATTGACTACCCTTTAATCATTAAACTATTCCAAAGCATACACGCTAAACCTGAAGATCATATGATCGAAATTGGTCCTGGGTTGGGTGCTTTGACTCGTCCGATTTTGACAACTGTTAATGAATTAACAGTGATCGAATTAGACCGTGACTTGATTCCTATTTTGTCTGAATTGAAAAATCTTTCGATTATTCATCAAGATGTTCTTACTGTAGATTTTCGCGCTTTAAAAACTGATGATCGTAAATTAAGAATTGTCGGTAACCTTCCGTACAATATCTCAACACCAATCATCTTCCATTTGCTCTCTGTAGCAGATGTGATTAAAGACATGCATTTCATGCTTCAAAAAGAAGTGATTGATCGTATGGCAGCAACACCTGATGATAGCGAATATGGTCGCTTATCAGTGATGGTTCAACGTTATTGCCAAGTCATTCCTCTGATCACAATTCCACCGACTGCATTTAACCCTGCACCAAAAGTGATGAGCCAATTCGTTCGTTTAGTACCTTATGAAAGTGATCCTTTTGGCATTGAATCCGATGAAGCATTCTTTGATGTAGTAAAATGTGCATTCTCCATGAAACGCAAAACATTGCGCAATAACTTAAAGCCAATGTTTAGCCAAGAAGAATTGGAAGAATGTGGCATTGATCCATCATTACGCGCAGAAAAATTATCAGTACAAGAGTTTGCAATATTAGCCAATAAATTATTCGCTAAATGACAATCATAAAAGGATAAAACTGTATGGATGAAAAAATATTAGGTGTTGTTGATTTAGGCTCTAATAGTTTTCATTTAGCCATCGTTCAAGAAGATAATGGTCGATTGGTTGTGATCGATCGTATGAAAAGCATGGTGCAATTGGCTTATGGTTTAACGCCTGATAAGCACATCCATACAGAAGTTAAGGAAAAAGCACTCGCTTGCTTGGCCCAATTTGGCGAAAGATTGGCAGAAATAGATCGCCAAAATATCCGTGTTGTGGGCACTAATACGCTTCGCCAGCTGAAAGACAAAACATTCATGCAAGAAGCAGAAGCTGCATTAGGCGTTCCCATTGAAATCATCTCTGGCAAAGAAGAAGCTCGTTTAATCTATTTAGGTGTCATTCAATACGTTGATCTACACGACCAACTTGCCTTAGTAATTGATATCGGCGGTGGCAGTACCGAATTAGTTTTAGGTGATAAAGATAAAATCATACGCTCCAATAGCTTAGAAATTGGCTGCGTGCGCTTATCTAAACAATTTTTTGCCGATGATAAAATCTCAAAAAAACAAGTACAGGCTGCTTCTCTATTTTTAGAGAATGAGCTCTTACCTTTCAGCGCTCATTTAACAGATCTTCCTTGCCAATATTTTGGCGCATCGGGCACTATCAAGACGCTTCGCGAGATGATTGAGCAAGAAGATTTAGGTGATGATGGCATTACAGTTTCATCACTACAAAAACTACTTAAAATTTTACTATCCCTTGCAACTGTGCGTGCGATCGAAAGACGTTTTGATCTATCGACAGAACGAGCAAAAGTAATATGTGGCGGTTTATTGATCCTGAAAGCAATCATGGTTAAGTTTAATCTAGATGTGCTTCAACCTGTTGATACAGCCTTACGAGAAGGCATCATTCTAGATTTATTAGGTCGTATTCATAAAGAAGATATGCGCGATCTAACCATTGAAAGCTTAGTTCACCGCTTTGGAGCAAACATGGAACAAGCCAAGCGAGTGGAGACAACCTCTTTATATATGGTGAATAAAATTGACCTTTCAACCAGTCAATTAACCAGTCCGCAAAGATATTTAAGCTGGGCTTCTCTGCTCCATGAGATTGGCTTAGCCATTTCTTATCATCGCCATTATAAACACAGCGCTTATTTGATAGAACATGCTGATTTAGATGGCTTTAGCCGAACAGATCAAAAAATCATCGCAGCCATTTTATACAATCATAAACGCAGATTTAATCTGGATGACTTTGAATATCTCCCTGATTTCGTCATTCCACTCACATTAATTTTGCGCATTTCCGTTCTGCTTCATCGTAGCCGTGAATCACAGCCTTTGCCTGAATTTGATTTTACGTATCATAAGAAAAATATCACGCTCACCTTCCCTGAAAAATGGATGGAAGATCATCCTTTAATTCAGCAAGATTTAGAGCTTGAACAAGAGTGGTTAAATGAGTTTAATTTCAAAATTGAATGGCGCTAATTTTTTATAAAAATATCAATTAAACGGATCTTGTCCATTTTTAACCATTTTACGTAAGCGATAAGTTGTCACGACATTCATCACAACGAATGTGCCCTCAATTAAACTACCGCCGACTGAGCCAACCCAAATATTAAAAATCGTCCAGCACAATGCTGAGGCACAGATCACATATCTCATGCTTAAACCACGCAGTTTAAAGAAAGCATATGTACTTAAAAATGTACCAATAATGGGTAATACTTCCATGAAATGCGTAATTTTTGGTACAGCCAAAACCAATGCCAACAACATGAATAAATACATCATACCCACTTTACGATAATGGATAGATACGATCGTTCGAGTACCATTTAAAGCCGCACTAATTCCTGCTGAATATGCGCCTAAAAAGAAAAAATGTGCAGACATAATCAATGTATAAATTGCCAGACGATATTTCAGCTTTAAATCAGATTTTTGTAAAAATACAGTCAGCCCAAAACCTAAGGCAATCAAGCCAAGCGCTTGCCCAATAATATACGAAGTAGTCATGTGATTTATCTATGTGAGGTGTGAGTAACATATCAAAGATAGCAGATATTTTTAATAATAGGCATCCACATACAATTATAATTTATCAGGCATAAAAAAAGCCCTCTGAGCTTTCACTCACTGGGCTTTTCAATTAACGTACAATTACAATGCTTGAATTTTTACCAATTGTTGATTCAATTCAGCCAATGTATTTTCCATATCCGCTAGCTTTTCACGCTCTTTCGCTACAACTGCTTCTGGCGCTTTTGCGATGAATCCTTCATTAGATAATTTACCTGCCAATTGCTTAATGCTTGGCTCTAATTTACCAACTTCACGATTCAAACGAGCCAACTCCTGCTCTTTATCAATCAAACCTGCCAATGGAATCATCAAGCGCATTTTACCAACAACTGCAACCGCTGATTCTGGCGCATTGCCTTCACATGCTGTTAATGATTCTAAACGACCCATTTTCAATAAGAACAATTCATTGTCAGCCAAACGACGCTGGTCTTCTGCTGAAGCATTTTCATACAACACCGGCAATGGTTTACCTGGTGCAATATTCATTTCCGCACGAATACGACGAACTTCTAACAATACTGATTGCAACCAAGCAATATCGGCTTCCAATGCTTCATTGCGAGCATCCATTTGAGGATATTCAGCAACAATGACGCTTTCTGTTGTTTTGAATTGAGGCGCGATCACTACTAATTGCTGCCACACTTCTTCTGTGATGTACGGCATGAATGGATGTAACATTTTCAAAATTGCATCCAATGTGAACATCAAAGTATGACGCGTTGCAGCTTTTGCTTCTTCACTGAAATCACCATTTAAAATTGGCTTAGTTAATTCTAAATACCAATCACAGAATTCATTCCAAATGAAGTCGTATAAAGTTTGCGTCGCTAAGTCAAAACGATATTGATCAATGTGACGCTCAACTTCTTTATTCACAAATGTTAAGCGAGATAAAATCCAGTTATCAATGTGCGATCTTGCTTCTGGATTATCTTGAATCAACTTCTCTTCCGCATTCATGAATACGAAACGCGCAGCATTCCAAATCTTATTACAGAAGTTTGAATAACCTTCAACACGGCCCACATCAAAAATTACATCGCGACCATTTGTTGCTTGAGCTGTAAATGTGAAACGAAGTGCATCCGTACCATATGCTTTAATGCCTTCTGGGAAGTTTTTGCGTGTTGATGCTTCAATACGCTCTGCCATTTGTGGCTGCATTAAACCTGATGTACGTTTTGTTACTAAGCTTTCTAAATCAATACCGTCAATCAGATCAATAGGATCTAATACGTTACCTTTAGATTTACTCATTTTTTGACCATCTTGGTCACGCACTAAACCGTGGATATACACTTCTTTGAAAGGAATTTCTTTCATAAAATGAGTACCCATCATGATCATACGAGCAACCCAGAAGAAGATAATATCAAAGCCCGTTACCAATACTGATGTTGGGTAGAAAGTTTCTAATTCTTTCGTATCTTCAGGCCAGCCCAAAGTTGTGAATGGCCATAAAGCTGATGAGAACCATGTATCCAATACATCTTCATCTTGTCTTAAAGGACGATCATCTAAATTATATTTTGAGCGTGCTTCAGCTTCATCATGTGCAACATAGATATTTCCTTCATCATCATACCAAGCAGGAATCTGATGTCCCCACCATAATTGACGAGAAATACACCAATCTTGAATATTATTCATCCATTCAAAATAAGTTTTTTCCCAGTTTTCAGGGACAAATTTAATGTCGCCTGATTTAACCGCTTCAATCGCTGGGCCTGCCATTGTTTTAGCATCCACATACCATTGATCTGTTAAGTACGGTTCAATTACTTGTCCTGTACGATCGCCACGAGGAATTTTTAAAGTATGTGGTTCAATTTTTTCCAATAAACCTGCTGCTTCAAAATCCGCAACAATTTGTTTACGTGCATCAAAACGATCCATACCACGATAAGCTTCGGGTGCTGCATCATTAATTCTTGCATCATCTGTTAAGATATTGATCATTGGTAAGTTATGGCGCTTACCCATCTCATAGTCATTGAAATCGTGCGCAGGTGTAATTTTTACACAACCTGTCCCAAATTCTTGATCCACATAATCATCAGCAATGATCGGAATTTGACGACCCGTTAATGGCAAATCAATCATTTTGCCTACTAAGTGCTGATAGCGTTCATCATTAGGATTCACAGCAACCGCTGTATCACCAAGCATTGTTTCAGGACGAGTGGTCGCAACCACCATGAACTCATCTGTACCATTGATTGGATAGCGTAAGTGCCACAATGAACCCTGCTCTTCTAATGACTCAACTTCAATGTCAGAAACAGCTGTTTTTAATACAGGATCCCAGTTAACCAAACGCTTACCACGATAGATTAAACCTTGATCATATAAATCTACGAATGTTTTCTTAACTGCTTCAGACAAACCTTCATCCATCGTAAAGCGCTCACGTGACCAATCCGCACTTGCACCCATTCTGCGAAGTTGCTGTGTGATCATTCCACCAGATTGTTCTTTCCATTCCCAGATTTTTTCAACAAATTTATTACGACCCAAATCATGGCGTGTTAAACCTTGTTGATTCAATTGGCGCTCTACAACCATTTGCGTTGCGATACCTGCGTGATCTGTACCTGGTTGCCACAATGTATTATCGCCTTTCATACGATGATAACGGATCAATAAATCCATAATCGTATCTTGGAAAGCATGCCCCATGTGCAAAGTACCAGTGACGTTTGGCGGAGGGATAACTATACAATAAGCAGGTTTTGTGACATCTCCTGATGCTTTAAAAAAACCATTAGATTCCCAAAAACCGTACCACTTTGTTTCAATTGCACTTGGCTGATATGTCTTTTCCATAATATCCCGATAAAACCGTTATTAAAAACACTAAAAGGCATCATTCTAGCACTTACTTTCCGACAAAGAAAACTATCTTCAATCCCTTGATATAATTCATCTGGCAACAAAAAGCCTGTCAGTTATGAATCACAAGACAGGCTTTTTTAAATAGCGTTTTTATCAAAACTTTTTATTGTGGTTTTGACAAAATTTCTTGAATTTTTTGTGCGATACCCATTCCCCACTGCTGACCAATTACCATTGACTCTTGCATAATCGCAGGTTGTTTTTCGATCAACTTTTTACCTGCAGGAGAGTTATAAAACTCTAAAAATGCTTTCACATCTTCTTCAGTAAATTGTTTTTGATAAACAGGCACTAACAAATCAACCAATTGATCAACATTGAACTCTTTTTTCACTTCAGCCAATTGTGCTTCAGTAGCGCCTGCACTTTTTAATTGACCTAAGAGCTGATCAAAAACCATTGTGCCCATTTCAGCAGCACCTGTTTCAATGATTAATTGTTTAATGCTTTGCTCAGATGCTGTTTGCGCAAATGAAACAGAAGATAAAACTAATGACGAACCTAAACAAACGGATAATAATAATTTTTTCACGATGTTCTTCCTCAATAATATAATGCCAAGATGGCTCGCGCATTATATCACTATGATTGTCATAAATTGTAAGTGCAGCTTATCGATTATCAATTTTTTCTGGGTACAAATCATGGTTCAATAAGCGTGTTTCAGCGAACTCTGCCCAGCGTGTATTTGGCTTACCGTAATTCACATAAGGGTCGATAGAAATACCGCCTCTTGGTGTAAATTTACCCCAAATTTCGATGTAGCGAGGATCCATCAATTCCACCAAATCATGCAACATTTTATTCACGCAATCTTCATGAAAACTGCCTTCATTTCTGAAGCTGAATAGATACAATTTTAATGATTTGCTTTCTACCATTTTTAAATCAGGAATGTAGCTGATGTAAATGGTTGCGAAATCTGGCTGACCTGTCATTGGGCACAATGCCGTAAATTCAGGACAGTTAAATTTTACAAATGTATTGTTGTTTGGATGAGCATTATCGAATGCTTCTAAAACAGCAGGATTGTAACGATCAGAATATTCTGTTTTCTGATTACCCAATAACGTTAAACCTTCAGTATTTGACATAAAAACTCCTTAGTTTTTTTGTGTGGGAGGATTACGAACCACGTGAGAAAGCGGGTATCCTAAACAATCATAGAATTAAAAGCAAAAATTTTCCTATATCAAAATCTTCAGTGATACATTAATAAATCTAATTATATTTTATAAGTCATTTTAATTAAAAAGGAGAAAATATTATGTCCAAAATATTTATTGCAAGCAAACTGCCTGAACAAGCGCTCGATCTTTTACGCCAAGCAAACTTGCAATTTGATTATCATGACTCATTAACAGCGTTGACAGAAGCTGAGCTGATTGAAAAGTTAAACGGAAAGGAAGTTTTGGTTTGTGGCATTAATGTTAATGTTAGTGAAAATGTTATTAATCATTCACCTAGCCTAAAACTCATCGCTAACGTTGGTGATGGCTATAGTAATATTGATCTTAAGGCTGCTAAAGCAAAAAACTTATTAATTACAAATGCGCCAACGGAAGATTCCATTGCTTCAACGGCTGAACAAACAGTCACATTAGCACTCGCATTATCCCGACAAATTCGCCAAGGCGATCAAATGATGCGTGATCATAAATTTGATGGTTGGCAAGTGACAGGCTATGTCGGTGGTCACCAAGTTTATGGCAAAAAAGTTGTCATCATTGGTTTAGGTCGTGTGGGCAAAATCGTCGCTCAAATGTTTTCAGGCTTTAATATGGACATTTACTATGTTGATCCAATCGCCGCACCTGAAGATTTTGCAAAACAATATAATTTAAAGCAGATTTCTTTCGAAGAAGGCTTAAAAATTGCAGATTACATTACGTTGAACTGTGATTTAACGGCAGATAATCAACATATGTTTACCATTAAAGAATTTAGCCTAATGAAACCTTCTGCATATTTCATTAACTGTGCTCGTGGCCCTTTAATCAAAGAATCTGATCTTGTGACTGCATTAACAGAACAAAAAATTGCAGGCGCTGCATTGGATGTTTATGAATTTGAACCTAAAGTGAGCGATGCTTTAGCAAATTTAACCAATACAATTTTAACGCCACACGCAGGTAATGCTTCTTATGAAGCTCGTTTAGAAATGGCACAAGATGCCGTTTCTGAAACGATTCATTACTTCAAACAAGAGCCTTTAAAATATCCTGTTAAATTGTAATTAATACTCAGTCATTACGGCATCAATAGTAAAATTATTGGCGTCGTAACTGCTGATAAAATTGTGGAAAGCACAATGCCTGAAGCAGCTGCATCTTCAATTTCACCAAATTTTAATGCCATTAAATAGACGTTCATACCTGCGGCTAATGAACCCAAAATCACAATAGCTTTTGTTTCAAATGGTGGTATACCTAAAGCAATCGCACAGAGCCAAATCATTAATGGTTGCAATAACAACTTAAAGCCCACTAAGCACATGCTAACCTTTAAATTGCTCGCGATTTTATATTCAGCTAAACCCATGCCTAATGCTAGTAATGACAATGGCGCAACCATATCTGAAAACATTGAAATGGTTGTATTCATAAATTCAGGAATAGGTGCTCTGAAAAAGCTGATCAATAACCCCAAGATAATACCGATGATAACAGGATTTTTTAATACTCCTCTAAACGTCGCGGCAATACCTCGTAATGAGAAAGAACCATGATCTGCCCACTCAATGGCAAATGACACTAAACTCCATAGTAATAATGCGTTAAATGCAATGATCATCGCTGAAACGGCAATGGCTTCATCGCCCATAAAGACTAATAAAATAGGAATACCGATCATCACATTATTCGAGAATATTCCACCGATCCCAAATACTGCACTTGCTCGCGATGTTAGTTTTAAGGCTTTTCTAGCAAAGAAATGCCCAATAAAAAATAGAATGAATGAGCCGCCAAAATAAGCCAATATCAGCTTCGGATCCATTTCTTCTTGAGTGTGGAATTTACTCATCACACCAAAAAGCATGATAGGAATGGCGATATTGAATAAAAATCGCGTTAGCCCTCTTGTAAACTCTTTTGGCCACTGCCTAAACCTCACCAGATAATATCCTAAGCCTATTAATATAAAGAATGGCAATAAAGCATAAACTTGGCGGACAAAGGCATAAGCAAAAGAGGACATTTTAAGAACCTTAAACTAAAAAATAGCCTTTCAATTTATCAAAGAATGAACAAATTGAAAGGCTATTTTAATTTATAGCAATATTGATGCTGTAATTACGGTACTAATGGTGCTAAAGGTACCAAAAATTCTGTTGCAATAATAATCACAAGCATACCGACAATCATGGGTACAGATGTTCTTTTCACCACTTCAAATGGTGAGATATTTGCCATCCCTGAAGTTGCAACCACAACACCTGATACTGGCGACATTGTTCGACCAATATTCGATGCTTGCAACATAGGAATGATCAAATACGCAGGGTTAATGCCCATTTGTAGTGCCAATTTAGGAATAAATTCAGCAAATGCATAAAATGGTGCGTTACCTGATCCTGTCGCCATTGCCGCCAACATCGTCGCCAATACCAATACAATCATCATGATTAAAGCACCACCGCCTGATGATTCAGCCAAGATGATTAAACCTGAAGTGAAGCCTACAACTTTCAAACCTTCTGCAAATACGCCCGCTGCCACCAATAAAATTACAACGGTAACAAATGCATCACCCATGCCTTTATATGCACTATCTAAGCCTGAAAACACAGTTTTAGCATTGAATGTACGAATGAATTCAATGATTGCCGTCAACGTTAAACAGATGATCAAGATAGTGATTATATTGAGATTTGGAATCACTTTGTCTGTGAATGGCATTGTGATTTTGCCTGAAAAAATCAATACGCCGATAATCGGTGCAAAAGGTAAAATCGCATAACCTGCTGGTGCTGAAGTTTTAATGTCTTTCACATCCAATCTTTCTGTCACAAAATTTTCTTTGCGATCTAAATATCTCTGCCAAAAAAAGTGTGCCACAGCGATGGATAAAATGCCTAAAATCGAAATAGGTAAAGTGGTATAGAATGCAAAATCTATTAACTGCTCTCCGCCCATGCCTGACTTTTCAGCCGCTAAAATTACATCGCCTGATGTTGGCGATAAAATAATCGCCGCAGGTGATGCACAAATGGCAGCCGATGCACCGCGACTCACACCAACATTAACCATCAATGGGAATAATGTACCCATCAATAAAACGCCCAATCCCGCAGCAGACGACACCGCAAAAGACATTAAGCATGCAATAAAATAACCCGCGATCATCAATACATAAAGGAGATTTAATATGTTGCAAAGGCTTAGAAACTAATTTAACCACAACATCATTCGCACCAATATAATTCATGTAAGCTGCAAAGCCACATAAGATCATGATCATCATGCCTAAATCAGCAGCACGACTGGATAATAATTGCTTGGTAAATTCAAAAATATCTAAAACAGCGAATCCAGTACTACTTCCTGGAATAATCTCTCGCCCTAATCCTACTGAAACCGCCAATAAGAAAAATCCACCCAGCATTAATACGCCTGCTGCTGAATAACCTTTAATGATGTAACGCCCAACGACTATCGCTGTTAATGTCCCGATTAATAGGTCAATAACATACATTGGAATACCTAGCATTTTTTATTCTCCAAAATGATTTTTAACACAACTTTCTCTCAACAACTTTTATCCACCCATTAATTCTTTACGGAACATAAAAAATACTGCGCCTAATAAGCATAATCCTGCCCAAATATAATCCACTCTAAAAGGCTCTTTTAATACAAATAAAGAAAATGGAATAAATACCGATAAACTCAAAACTTCTTGAATAATTTTTAACTGCCCTGCTGTTGCAACTTCATAGCCAATACGATTCGCAGGCACTTGCAATAAATACTCAAATAATGCAATTCCCCAGCTGACTAAAGCCGCAATTACCCAAGCTCTAGAGTGCATATATTTCAAATGGCCATACCAAGCAAATGTCATAAAAACATTGCTCAATGTTAGCAGTCCAATGGTGATGAATAATGGATGAATGTTCATAAAATGCCCTTCGTTAAACCGAACAAAATCACTATGTAAAAGATTTGAGATGGGATAATATACAACTGTTTTAACGTAGCAACACAAAATAACAATTACTTGAAGGAAATATAATGAAATTAAAAGCTTTGTTGTTCTCGATCATCTTTGCCATTAGCTCATTTGCATGCGCACAAGCACCTAAAGAAATTACAGAAGCGAAAGAAAGTCTCACTCAAATGGTTGCTTTATTGGATCAAAATAATTTTAAAGATCTCGTCATTAATTACGCTTATATTCCAGCTGAAGAAAAAGCTGAATTTATCGCTGTATTAGAAACGGGCATGATCGCTCCGCCGCCTGAAGCCTTAGAAGAAATGAAAACTGTACTCAGCCAAGCATTAGAAACAGATGGCGTTGTGGTAGGTGAAGAAGTTATTTTTACGCTTGAAGATGGCACGCCATTAACATTTGCAAAAGAAGACAATGTTTGGAAATTGAAAAATTAATTCTTAACATCCTTATATTTGGGGATGATGATCGTCACAGTGACACCATCATCCTCATTTTCAATTTTTACACTTCCTTTGTGCAACGCAATAATTTCCTTAACAAAATTCAATCCCAATCCTGTACTTTTCTCACCTGAATCTGGCCTCGCCAATGAATAAAATCGTTCATATAATCTCGGCAAAGCATAAGCAGGTATTACTGTGCCAACATTATGTATTTTCAGCTCTATGCCATGTGCCAAGTGCTCGCCTGTAATGGTTAATTGCCCACCTTCTTGTGAAAAATCTATGCCGTTACTGATGATATTTGAAATAGCTTGCGTGATTAAAAAGCTATCTCCTTTCACTATTAATGAAGATGATAATTTCAACTCAACACTTAAGGTTTTTTGTTGAATTAAAGCGGCAAAACTCTCCAAAACTTCTCGAACAATCACCGATAAATCTATCTTTTGGATCTGTTCTAAAATTTGTATTTTTTCCACCATGCTGAGTTTTAATACTCGATCAATCAAACTTTGTAATCTGATGGTTTCTCGATCAATATTATGCAGAAATCTTGCTTGTGTCTTTTTATCTAAATCATTTTGTAAAAGTTCACTTGCGCCACGAATGGCGGCCAATGGACTTTTTAATTCATGGGTCAAAGTATTCACATAATGCTCAACGTATTCCTTACCATCTAACTCTTCACGTAAATTAGACAATGTGGATGCCAATACATTTAAATCTTTCCCATAAAATTTTGGCTGCTGTGCTCGTTCACCCTTTCCTAATTTTTTGGCATAATCGATGAGCTTACGAAAAGAAACGCCTAGCCACCATGATAAAATCGCCCCCATTAAAATACTCGTGGACAATAATATGATCGCAAAAAATATCAATTCAGCTTTTGCACTCGCAATATAAGCATCTGTCGTGCTGTTCGGCTTGGATGCTGTTAATACACCTATAATCTCTCCATCTTGATAAATCGGCGCACCGACATACATCACAGTTGAATCATTTTTATCATGATCCAATGACTGATTTTTAGAACTTCGCGCACCATATTGCCCTCGCAGTGTTAAATAGACATCTCGCCACTTTGAATAATCTTCGCCAATGGCTTTATTTTCAGTATCAAAACGCACAATGCCATTTTCATCGGTAATATAGACATTCAAGCTCACATCATTTTTTTCAACGCCCCAGATATTCGCCTGAGGATTTCTTTTTTGATAGCTCACCATTTTCTTTTGCAAATATTCAGGCGTAATTCTGCCTTCTTGCAAATCAAACGAGATCATCTCTGCTAGAAAGTTGGCTGTATCAATCAAAGTTTCTTCTGTGGTTTGTCGCACACTTGGGTAAACTTGGCGCGAAAATAGATGCACCATGAAATAACCACACAAAGCGACAAATATAAAATAGAAGATAAAAATTCGTTTAGATAATGCCATTATGTTTCAGTCTCAAAGCTATAACCAAAACCACGATGCGTTTTAATCACATCCAAGTTTTCATCCAGCTCACGAATTTTTGCTCGAATGGACTTAATGTGTGTATCGATCGTTCGCTCATAGCAAGCATCCACGGAAACTCCCACAGCATTCAGTAACTGCTCTCGGCTGAATATCTGCCTTGGGTAATTAATTAAATGAGATAAAATTTGGTATTCATGGCGAGTCAAAGATAATCTTTCATCATTGTATAAAACTGAAAAGCCATCTTCATCCACTCTGAAGCCCGTATTCTCAGGTTCACTATTTATAGCGTTCTTTGTATTGGGAATGACTCGCTTTAAAATCACTTTAACTCGAGCGACTAATTCTCTCGGGCTGAAAGGCTTAGCAATATAATCATCCGCACCGATTTCTAAACCGACGATACGATCAATTTCATTATCTCGAGCCGTCAGAAAAATCACAGGAATCTCTGAAAATTTGCGTAACTGCTTACACACTTCAAAGCCATTTAAATCAGGCAATCCAATATCTAGCACCCAAAAATCATAAGGATCTTTTTGTTGCTTATCCAAAGCCTCAGAACCCAATGTTACCCAATCACATTCAAACCCTTCTTGCTCAAGTGCAAAAACGATTGTATCTGCAATACTTTTTTCATCTTCGATGATTAATATTTTAGTCATAATATTATCTAGCCTATAAATCTTGTGCGTATTATCCCATAATTGCTTATATTAGAAGCCTATGATTAATCATAATATATTCACTTACTAAGGAAATCATTATGTCAGAACTCAATCTTTCATCCATTTGGAATACCAAATTTGCCACACAATCAGACGAAAAATCATTGAGTGATATCGCTCAAACTGCAAAATATTTGGTTGTATATTTTTATCCTAAAGATAATACGCCAGGTTGTACAACTGAAGCGAAAGACTTCCAAGCGAATTTGTCGACATTCAAATCATTAGATACAGCAATCGTTGGTATTTCTAGAGATTCAGCTGCTTCACATGATAAATTTGCATGTAAATTCAACTTAGAATTTCCATTATTGGCTGATACAGAGAGCAAAATTTGTGATGCTTTTGATGTGATTAAAGAAAAAAATATGTTTGGTAAAATCGGACATGGCATCGAGCGTAGCACTTTCATCTTAGATAAAGAAGGTAATGTGCTAAAAGAATGGCGCAAAGTAAAAGTGCCTGACCATATCAATGATGTGATTGAAAGCATTAAAGCTCTATAAATCGATCAATAAAAAACCTAGCTTAGCTAGGTTTCAGATTGCTGATAAACCTCGGTATTTTTATCGAGGTTTTTCTTATGAGAGACTTTTAAAAAAAATCAACTCAAT
>CANRJJ010000006.1 GCA_947630895.1 uncultured Wohlfahrtiimonas sp.
ACCACTGCTTTTTCATCCAATGCGCCTGCTTGTGCTGCAAATTTAATCGCTGCATATTCACCGCCCACTTGATAAACAGCCACGGGTAAATTTGTTTGTTGGCGTAAACGAGCCACTAAATCCAAATATGGCGTGCCTGGTTTTACCATCAAGATGTCTGCGCCTTCTGCTTCATCAAGCTCAGCTTCAATCATAGCAGAACGACCATTTGCATAGTCTGCTTGATATTCATTACGATTGCCTGATAACTCGGAGTTCACAGCTTCTCTAAATGGACCATAGAATGCAGATGAGAATTTAATCGCATGTGCCAAGATGCTCACGTGCTCATAGCCCGCTTCATCCAATGCTTCACGAATTGCAGTGATCTGTCCATCCATCATCGCTGATGGCGCTAACATATCAGCCCCTGCTCTTGCAGCTGTAACAGCTTGTTTGCCTAAGTTAGCAATCGTTTCATCATTTTTTACATGACCATGTTCACATAAAACACCACAATGACCATGATCCGTATATTCACAGAAGCAAATATCAGGAATGATCACCATATCTGGCGCTACTTTACGGATTGTGCGAATCATACGCGCTAATAAACCATCGTCGCTCCAAGTATCGCTACCAACAGAATTTTTATTGTGCGAAATACCAAAAGGCATAATGTATTTAATGCCAAGATCAACTAGCTCTTTCACTTCAGCTTCTAATTGAGATTCAGGATAACGATAAACACCTGGCAATGTTTTCAATTGAATCGCTTCGTCCAAACCTTCTTCAATAAAGATCGGATGAATTAAATCATTCAACGAAAAAAAGCTCTCTTGTACCATTTGACGAATGGCTGTACTGCGACGCAAACGGCGAGGACGATACAAAGGGTTAACTGTAATCATAATTTTTCTCCTAAAACTTCTGATTTTGTGCACGTTGGCGAAGTGCATGATCTAACAATGTAATTGCCATCATCGCTTCCGCAATTGGTGTCGCACGAATACCCACGCAAGGATCATGGCGACCTTTTGTCACAACGGTAACATCTTCACCATGAACATTCACACCACGACCTTCTAAACGTAAGCTTGAGGTCGGCTTCAATGCGATTCTTGCAACAATGTTTTGCCCTGATGAAATTCCACCCAAAATACCGCCAGCATGATTGCTTAAAAAGCCATCTGCACTCGTAATTTCATCACGGAATTCTGTACCTAATGCTTCGATACAATCAAAGCCATCACCAATTTCAACGCCTTTTACAGCATTAATGCTCATCAACGAATGCGCTAATTCTGCATCTAAACGATCAAAAATTGGCTCACCCAATCCTGCAGGAACACCTTCAGCAATCACAGTAACTGCAGCACCGACAGAATCGCCCGATTTACGCAATGCATCCATATAGTTTTCTAAGCCTGCAACATCAGCCTCACATGGCCAAAAGAAAGGATTTGTTTCAATCACTGATTGGTCAAAACTCGTTGGTTTATTTGGACCCAATTGTGATAAATAGCCAAAAATTTTCACGCCAAATTGTGCTGCTAATACCTTTTTCGCAATCGCACCTGCCGCAACGCGCATTGCTGTTTCACGCGCACTTGAACGACCACCACCACGATAATCACGAATGCCATATTTAGCATGATAAGTATAATCTGCATGACCTGGTCTGAATTGATCTGCAATATTGCCATAATCTTTAGAACGCTGATCTTCATTACGAATTAACAACGCAATTGGCGTACCTGTTGTTTTCCCTTCAAACACACCCGATAAAATTTCAACCAAATCTGCTTCACGGCGCTGTGTTGTATGACGAGATGTGCCTGGCTTGCGACGATCTAAATCAATTTGTAAATCTTCCGCAGTTAACTCAATATTTGGCGGGCAACCATCAATGATCGCAACCAAACCTGGGCCATGGCTTTCACCGGCCGTTGTGACGGTAAACAACTTACCAATACTATTTCCTGACATAATGACCTTTGATGCAAAATAATAACTTAAAAATTATACCTATTTAGAGAATGCTTTTCTGCAAATCATCTCTATACTTTTTTCAACAACCAATTCTTACCTTCAACCATTCGTGTAATCAGCATTGCACAAACGTTATTCCCTGTTGAATTCAAAAGTGTCGCGGGGATATCGATGATAATACTTATTACCAAAATAATCCCAACATATTCAACAGGCACGCCAAATAGCGTACAAATTAAAACTTCAGCGGTTAATCCACCACTTGGAATTGCACCAATCACAATACCAACCAATAATGCAACCACCACAACAGCGACAAACATCATCGGGGAATTAAATGGAATACCGACTAATGACAATAAAAACAATATCTTAAAAACACCACCCAAAACCGAGCCATCTTTATGAGTATTTGCACCCAGTGGAATAATGGTTTCAGCAATGTCATCTGGCACTTTGATTTTTTTAACCGCCAATAAATTCACAGGGATACAAGCAGCACTTGATGTGGTCGCCATTGCTGTTAATGCTGGCGTTAGTACTGTTGACCAAAAGGCTTTAACACCTTGCTTTCCGCCAGATAACCATGCATAAATCGTATTTAAGCCAAAGAAGGCAATCACAGTAATCATCAAATATAAAATCAATACTTGTGCATATGCACCAACAATTTTCGGCCCTAATTCACCCACAACATCAGCAAAATAACAGCCCAAACCAATCGGTGCCGCATACATGATAATGCGAACTAATTTTAAAATAACTGCCATGCCAGCATCTAATAAATTCGCGATTGGACGCGCTTTTTCCCCTACCAATAAAATTGAAATGCCTAAAAAGAATGAAAAGATAATCAACGCCAATAGATTATTTCGTCTAAATAAATCTAGAAAATCACTGGCTGTTAAAGTTCTTACAAGCATTTCGCTAATGCTCACTTGCTGAATTTCTATACTTTTACCTGATAAAGACATTAATTCTTGTAAGTTAAAGCCTTTCACAGGTTCATACCAAAGAAAACCAAAATAGCCAATCACCGCAATCATCGTTGCTGTGCCAACGAAAACAAACAAAGCACTTAATAATATTTTCTTTAATCGTGCCGTTTGGTTTGTTTTGGTAATGGATGATGTGATGCTGAAAAATACTAATGGGACAATCGTCACAAATAGCATATTTAAAAATAGTTGCCCAACTGGCTTGAATGAGGCTGAAGTTAGATGAAAATTTGAACCAAAAATTGAGAGTGTAACGCCATCTGTTCCTAAGAAATAACCAATGCTGCCACCAATAATGATTCCAATAATGATGCTTAATGAGGATATGTAGTTTTTTAAAAATCTCATGCGACTTATCTTTTTATAATATGAATAATAAAAAAGCACACTTTCTGCATTTAACAGAAAATGTGCTTTTAAAGACTGCTATAGATTATGGTTCAACATGCAAAGAAAATTCATCATGTAATACACGAATCGCTAATTCAGCATATTTGCTTTCGATGATTACAGACACTTTAATTTCTGATGTAGAAATCATCAAAATATTGATCTCTTCTTGAGCCAATGCATGGAACATACGACTTGCAACGCCGCTGTTTGAACGCATACCAACACCAACAATTGATAATTTAGCAATATCAGTGCGACCAAACACTTTTCTCGCATTCATTGAATCAGCAATGCGTTGTGTAATCACCAATGCACGATCATAATCTGGTGCATTTACTGTGAACGTAAAATCTGTTGTGCCATCTTCGCTGATGTTCTGCACAATTAAATCAACATCAATATTTTCTTGTCCAATAGCATCCAAAATATTAAACGCGATGCCTGGTTTATCTGGCACACCCAAAACTGTAATTTGTGTTTCGTCACGATTTAGCGCAATGCCTGTAATGATTTCAGATTCCACGTAATGTTCCTTCTCTTCAAACGTAATTAATGTGCCTTCCCCTGGTTCTTCTAATAATGAAGACAATACACGCAGAGGAACGTTGTATTTACCCGCCAATTCAACTGAACGGATTTGTAGTACTTTTGAGCCCAAGCTTGCCAATTCAAGCATCTCTTCAAAAGTAATTGTGTCTAGTTTTCTTGCTTTCTTTTCAATTCTTGGATCTGTTGTATAAACGCCATCAACATCCGTATAGATTTGGCATTCATCCGCTTTAAACTGTGCTGCGAGTGCAACTGCTGTTGTGTCTGAACCACCACGGCCTAATGTAGTGATTTCACCATCTTTAGTGACACCTTGGAAACCTGCAACCACAACAACATAACCTTCATCTAAATCTTTACGCACTCTATCTTCAGAAATGCCTTCAATTTTAGCTTTAGTGTGTACGTTGTTTGTTTGTATTCCTGCTTGAGCACCTGTATAAGATTTTGCCTTAATGCCCATCGAGTTTAGCATCATGCTTAATAATGCAACGGTCACTTGCTCTCCTGTAGAAAGCAATACATCCATTTCACGACGATTTGGGAATTGATCAATAGCATTAGCCATATTGAGTAAACGATCCGTTTCGCCAGACATTGCTGACAAAACAATAATGAGGTCATCACCCTTATCTTTGAATTTCTTTATTTTATTAGCAACGTTACGAATTCTTTCAAGGTTTGCGACCGATGACCCACCAAATTTTTGTACTAATAAACTCATAAAGATCTCTACTCTCAATAAAAATGTAATTACAGAAAAATGCTTAAAAACTGCTATATAAAATAGGCAATCATAGAAGAATAGCGGTAACAATATACAATTTCAAATGTTTTTTAATGGCGTATATCACTAATCGCTGATATTCCCATTTTTTCTGATCGTAAGTAGTTAATTAATGCGCTAGCTGTATCTTCTGTAGTGCTTAATTTCCCTGTTTTTTTATAATCAATAAATTTTTCTAAATTAGGAAATAACTCTTCTGTACTGCTTCGTATGACTGACTGCATATCAGTATCGATAATACCTGGCGCAATGGAAGTGGCTTTAATAGGATTAGTAGAAGATTTTTGCTCATTAAATAGAACTTCAGTAAAACGATCAACGGCAGCTTTAGTCGCACAATAAACGCCCCAACCTTCATAGGCATTTCTGCCTGCGCCTGATGAGATATTCATGACAAATTTTTGACCATTAAAATTATCTGTTAATGCGACAAATGCATTGGTTAATCCAATCACCGCACCAATATTCAAAATTAATGCTTGGGATAATTGCGCAATATCCATTTTTCCAACGACGCCCATTGGCTCAACTGTGCCGGCGTTATTGATTAAAGTAATGGATGATGCTGTGGCTAAACGTGGCTTTGCCCAATGATTCATCGCAGCGATGGCTTCATCAATGTTCGTGAGATCCACAGAAACTAAATTTGGCAATTGTTTTGGATTAGTACGAGCTAAACGTAAAACATTATGTCCTTCTGTTTCTAATTGATTTGCCAAGGCTTCACCAATGCCTTTCGATGCGCCCGTTACAATATACAGTGCAGTCATAAAATCTCCCACAAAATAGCAAAAGACTTACTATAACCAAGAATGGTGAAGCTGACAAAATTAAGTGTTTTGAGTTATTGCCCCAATAGAGTTTGGCACTCTTTAGACAATTCAGCACCTTGCTCTTTTTGTACTTGGCAAGCATTGATTTGCTCTGAGTATTCAGCTTGCTGTGCACCAGCCTGCTCTTCTGCTATAACATCTTTAGTTTGGCTATATTGAATAGCAAATCCGATGATCATAATGGCAATAATCAATACAATCGCAGGGATTACTTTTTTATTAAAATGGCTCATAACATTTCCACTCACAGTTGATAGATAACAAAATATTACTATTAATAATTAAAATATCAATTTATATAATTTTAATAATATTCATTAACAATCTATTTAATTGATTCTAATATTAATACAACAGTAATATCTGTATAAAAGCGATATACTTCGGAAGTTTTAGATTTAAGGAATAACTTGTGGAACGCCAACCTAACTACTTTTACATTGCAGCGGCAATGATTATCGATCCTTCTCACCGTCTATTATTAGTGCGTAAACGCAATACCACTAAATTTATGTTGCCTGGCGGTAAAACTGATACCGGTGAAACTGCCATTGAAACATTAATTAGAGAGCTACAAGAAGAAATTGCTCTGACTATATCTGATCAACAGGCGCAGTTTTTAGAAACCTATGAAACTGATGCAGCCAATGAACCTAACTATAGAATTCAATCTCAATTATTCAGCATTCAACTGCCTGAAAAAATAAATATCGAGCCACAAGCTGAGATTGAGGAGATTATTTGGATTGAGCCTAATAATATTCCACAGTTGCAATATGCACCGCTCATAGAAGAGAAAATTTTTCCGCTTTGGAAAACCTTTATTGATCAACAATCTAAATCATTCACATAAAATAATTTAATAAATTATAATCAATGAGTTACAAAGCAAAGTGAGTCTTTTAATCACAACGCTGATATCTCCGTGTAATCAGAGTCAATTTCTCCTATAATAGATCTTATTTGCATGGAGATTTTAAAATGTCAGATACAGGTATTAATTTTACAGACGCAGCAGCATTGAAAGTTCAATCTCTTATCAACGATGAAGAGAATCCAAACTTGATGTTGCGTGTTTACATTCAAGGCGGCGGTTGTTCAGGTTTCCAATATGGTTTCACTTTTGCAGAAGAGTTAGAAGCAGGCGACGTAGAAGTTGAAAATCAAGGCGTAAAACTTTTGATCGATCCATTAAGCTATCAATATTTAGTGGGTGCAGACATCGATTACGTTCAAAATTTACAAGGTGAACAGTTTGTCATTCGTAACCCAAATGCAACAACAACTTGTGGCTGTGGAAACTCTTTTAGCGCCTAAGTTTTAATAATAAAAATAAGGAGCATTTATGTCTGGTATATCCATCATTATTCTATCGATTGTTATCGCGGTTATTGTTGTTGTTTTTTTAGGTGTAAAAATTATCCCTCAAGGTCAGCAAGCAACGGTTGAGCGTTTTGGACGTTATTCTAGAACACTCCACCCTGGTATCAATTTAATCATACCGTTATTTGATCGTATCGGTCGTCGATTAAACATGATGGAACAAGTGATGGATGTGCCTTCTCAAGAAGTGATCACTCGTGATAATGCGATGGTTCGTGTAGATGGCGTTGCCTTCTTTCAGATTAATGATGCAGCGCAAGCGGCTTATCAAGTCAATAATCTAACACTTTCTATCATCAACTTAATCATGACCAATATTCGTACTGTTATGGGTTCAATGGATTTAGATGAATTACTTTCTAAACGTGATGACATCAATGCTCGCTTATTATCTGTTGTGGATCATGCAACAGCCCCTTGGGGGATCAAAGTGACTCGCATCGAAATTAAAGACATCGCACCGCCGCGCGACTTAATCGATGCCATGGCAAGACAAATGAAAGCAGAACGTGAAAAACGTGCTGCAATCTTAGAAGCAGAAGGTTTACGCCAAGCTGAAATCTTAAAAGCTGAAGGTGAAAAGCAAGGCATTATTCTAGATGCCGAAGCTAGAAAAACCGCTGCATTTATGGATGCTGAAGCTCGTGAGCGCCTAGCAGAAGCAGAAGCCACTGCAACACGCATGGTTTCGGATGCAATCTCCAATGGTAATGTACAAGCAATCAACTACTTTATCGCACAAAAATATGTAGAAGCTTTTGCCAAAATAGCAGAAAGCCAAAACGACAAAATTATTATGATGCCTATGGAAGCAACAGGTATTGTTAGCTCTTTGGCAGGCATTGCTGATTTAGTTAAATCAACCAGTTCCAATAAGTAATTTAAGGAGGAATTAGATGACTTTATTAGTCAATTGGTTCACTCTTGGCATCATTCTCATCATTTTGGAAATGATTTTGCCTGGATTATTTCTGATGTGGTTTGGCGTGAGTGCTTTAATCGTAGGAATTATTGCACTCATTATTCCAATGGAAATTAATACAGAGTTAATACTGTTTTCTGTTATTTCTGTATTATCCGTCATCGCCGTAATCTTGGTGATGAGAAAAGTATCGCCGAATACTCAATCAACCGTCACACAAAACCTCAATCAAGTTCGCGGTTCAGAATTTATCGGTTTAACCTTCACTCTAGATTCAAAAGTAGTCAATAACAGTGGCAAACTCAATATTGGCGATACTGTTTGGCTTATCAGAGGACCAGATGCTGAAGCAGGTACAAATATTTCTATCACAGGTATTGAAAGCAATACCTTAATCTTTAAAATCGTCGAATAATCAATGTCTTTTCATTCAATGAACACTAATCATCTACAGCCGATAATGCGCCAATGGCGCATTATCTTTTTGTTATGGATCATCATTACGATGCTCACTAGCGGATTTGGCTTAGCCGCCCTTTCCTCTCCAATCCATCCCATCTATTTTGTATTAGTGGTCATTATTCCCTCCACGACATTCTTGATCATTTCATTGATCACAAGCCACTCTATTTTTAGCCAAATATTCTTGTGGCTCAAAAATTTAATTTTCAGTAAAAAATCAGCACCCAATCTACAAACTCAATTACCCATTCGTTACATTGTTCAGCTCATTTCTAACATCACTTGGGCAACAGTTTTATTCACTACAATCGCTGTTTTACTATTCAAATTCACTTTTCAACATTTTGACTTCTATCTTGGAAATACTTTCACAGAAAGTAAAACCATCACAGAGCAACTCATTCAATTATTGAATTTTCTTCCAGAAAAATTAGGCTTAGTAAACTTTAGCAATCATCTCATTGATGCGAGCTTCATCAAAAATGGCTTAAATGATGCAGATCGATCTTCATGGGCAAAATGGGTCATTGTGATGATTCTCTTTTATGGATTGCTACCAAGGATTTTGGTTCTTGCTTATTATGCCTTGCGCAGTTATCTATATTCAGCACCGAAAGAGATCATTAGCCAACCCATTATTTTAGATCAAGCCAAAGAAAAGCCTTTAGTGATTCGTGCGCCTAAAGAAAAAATTCGTGGCAATGGAACTTTTCAAGTGGCTTTAGATATTACTGATCAGATTAGACTCAGTCCAAATGTGGTTAAATTAAACGACATAGAAAGCTTTCAACAATTTGAGCTCACCCACAAACAGCAGCCTATTGCCACATTAGAGATTTTTATAGATGGTAATTTAATGCCTGATCGTGGATTACTCAGAAGATTGATTCGACTGTTGAATTTAACAGAACACGCAACCATTCATATAGTTACGCAGGATTCTTATCAAAAATCCATGTGGAAACAACATTTATCATCTGTTCTCGTTGAAGGCGAAATCGCAAATTATGAAATCGAATAACATTACCATTGCTATCGTTGGCCATACCAATACCGGCAAAACTTCCTTAGTACGAGCATTGACTCGACAACGAAATTTCGGTGATGTTAAAAATGCGCCTGCCACAACGGTCGATGTGACGAAAATCACACTTGAATCTTCAGGTTTTACATTCAACTTTGTCGATACACCAGGCCTAGAAGATGCCATGAGCATTTTGGAACTCATGCCAAAATCATCTTTTCAAGCCTCTAAAGTGGATGAAAAAAAAGCTCTATTAGAGATAATGAATAACCCTGATTATCAACAAGATTTTAATCAAGAATTCAAAGTCCTCAATCAAATGTTGAATAGCGACATTGCTTTTTATGTGATCGATGTTCGCCAGCCATTTTTACCGCGTTATCATTATGAGCTGATCTTATTGTTAAAAACTCATATTCCGCTACTGCCTATTTTAAACTTTACGCAAAATGCTGAATATATTGATGATTGGAAGCGTGAACTCAAAGCCAATGGACTGCATCATTATTTAGAGTTTGATACGATTCTTTTGCCACGAAAACAACGTTTATACGAGCAAATTGCTATTATGTTTCCTGAGCACTACCAAGGCATACAATCATTTATACAAACACAAAACGAGTTGGATAATGCTCGATTAGATCAAGCGTTCACTTTACTGGCTGATTTCTACTTTGATCTCATGACTCTGCGAGTTAAAGCTGATGCCAAAAAAGTTGATGTACAATCCATCAACCAACAAATTACCTCTGAAATTTCAAAGATAGAAACTCAATTCATTCATAAATTACTCAACTTATATCAGTTCAATAAAGATGATATTCAGTATGTTTTATTGAACACCGAAGCCAAAGCTACAACTCAAGATATGTTCACCTTGGATGAATTCGGACAATTCTCAATACAATTTGGTAAAGGTGCAGCAGCAGGTGCAACCATGATGGTTGGCGTTGATCTCATCAGCGGAATGACAACATTAGGTGTCGCATCGGCAACAGGTGCTGTCTTGGGTGGTGTATTTAACTCTCTTTGGAATTATGGTGAGCGCATTGTCGATAAATGGCGTGATATTGAGTATTACTATATTGATCAAAAAACCGCTGTTAATCTTATGCTCACAATGCTGTATATTATCGAGCGTTTGAATGACCGCTCTCACGCAGAGTTAGCGCCAATCATCATTCAAGATCAAACGGAATCTTCTGTTGATCTACAAAAATTTATGAAAAATACTGAAAACTTGCGTGCTTATCCAGAATTACATCAAAAAATGGATGCTAAAAAGGATAAAATCTTACAAAAAATCAGTACTGAAATTAAATCTTCATTTTCTTAAACTAAACTTAAAACAATAAAAAAGGCTCTATCAATAGAGCCTTTTTGCCATTACGTATTTGTAATTACTTTTTAGATTCATTCAATAAATCAATGTAATCACTCATAATATTTACACTTTCATCCAATAAAATATCAGGCGTAGTATCTTTCAGCATTTTAGTATGCGTGCCATCTTCATTTTTATATTGCTCTAATGTTAATGGCTCAAGATCATACAATTCACGAATTTCATTGGTTCTCTTGAAGTTTTCATCCTCTTGAGTTTTCAATTTTTCACGACGCTCATCTAGGTTCAATGAAATGGTTTCAACATCCCACATTTCCTTAATTTTATCGCGTTGCTCTTGGAAAATAATGAGTTTTTCATCTTCTTCTAAGCGCTCATTGTGCATATTTTGCAATGGCTCAATGTACGCATCAATTTTATCCGTCACAACTAAATCTTTAGCTGCCGGAATTTGATCCCAAGGTAAAACATATTTTTCTTTAGATTCACCGATATCTTCAGGATTATAGATTTGTGGCAACACAACATCAGGCACAACACCTTTCTCTTGTGTACTTTCACCATTTGCACGATAGAACATCGCAATCGTTACCTTACTTTGTCCTGGCTTTTCAGATTTTGATAACCAACCATCTAATGGCAATAAAGATTGAACTGTACCTTTACCAAAAGTTGTATTACCAACAATTAACCCTCTACCTTGATCTTGAATACTGCCTGCAAAAATCTCACTGGCTGAAGCACTCAAGCGATCAGTGATCACCATTAAAGGACCATCATAAATTTTCTCTTCTGAACTGCTACTGCGAGCATCAATTTTTCCGTTGTAGTTCTTAATTTGTACAACGGTTTTCTTAGGCTCAATAAACAGCGCTGATAAGTTAATCACTTCTTCCAATGAACCACCGCCATTGCCACGAAGATCAATCACCAAGCCATCAATATTATTTTTATCTTGTAACTCTTTCACTAAGCGCTTAATGTCTCGAGTTGTACTTCTAAACTCTTTTTGACCATCTTTATTACCTTCAAAATCACTGTAGAAAGCAGGCAAAGTGATCACGCCAATATTTTGTGTTTTACCATCTTTCTCGATCACTTTAACGTCAGATTTAGCTGCTTGCTGCTCAAGCTTCACTTGATCTCGAACGATTCTGACAATTTTCTCAGGACCTTTGCCTTTATTGCCTAAAATTTGTAAGCGAACAACGGTACCTTTCTCGCCACGTATTTTATCGACAACGCGATCAAGACGCATACCAACAATGTCTAAAAATTCTTCATCATCGCCTTGTGCAACACCAATCACTTGATCTCCCACAACCAACTGATTACTCAAATCAGCAGGACCACCTGGCACAATTTCCATGATAGAAATACCATCGTCATCTTGACGCAGAACCGTTCCGATTCCTTGCAAAGATAAACTCATATTGATATTGAAGTTTTCCATAGTGCGATGAGATAAATAGGATGAATGTGGGTCAAATGCCAAAGCAACTGTATTCATATAAATTTCGAAAATATCATCCACATCCACTTGCATTAAGCGTTCATGACGAGATTTATATCGTTTTTTCAATTTATCTTTAGCTTCATCTAATGTTAATTCATCATCCGAAACCATTAAGTTAATGAGCTCATTTTTAATACGCTGATACCAAATTTTATCCAATTCTTCAGTTGTCTTCGCATATGGCTCATCTTTACGATTGATTAAGATTTCATCATCTGTTGTGAAATCAAAATCTTGATCCAACAATTGATCAACCGCATTTTCACGATCATTCAAACGTTGGATCAAAGTGTTATACATTTCAAAAGGATACTCTAAACGAGCTTCCCTTAAGTAATTGTCAAATAACAGCTTATGTTTATCAAACTGCTCAATATCAGATTCTAAAAAGTAAACTCTTTGTGGGTCCAAAGAGTTTAAATACAATGAGTAAACACGCTCAGACAGTTGATCATCTAATGGTATTTTTCCATATTGAAATTGCGATAAAGCCACTGCATGAGCTGAACTGATGCGTTCAAATCGTTTAGTTGGAACAATTTTAGGTAAATTTTGCTCCGCTTTTTCAATTTTGGTTGTTGGTACGGATTGTATCTCTGATGCATTGACTTGCCCAAATAGCAACACCGCAACCAACGAAGAAATCACGCCCAATTTTTTTTGTTTAATCATCATAATTTTTGCAACCTAATATTTAATAGCAGTTTATTTTATCCATACTGTTTTTCAAAATCAGACATAAATTTGCACAATGCTTGAACACCTTCTAACGGCAATGCATTGTAAATACTTGCTCTCATACCACCGACAGATCTATGTCCTTCCAAATTTATCAAACCATTCTTTTTCGCTTCCGCTAAAAACATGGCGTCTAATTCTGGATTTGCAATAGTAAATGGAACATTCATTCGAGAACGTGCATTTTTTTCCACTGGATTATTGTAGAAATCGCTACCGTCGATCAAATCATACAATAGCGCAGCTTTTTGATTGTTCACAGCTTCAATGTGTTTTACTCCGCCTTTTTCTTCTAACCATTTCAACACTAAGTTAATCATATATAGAGAAAATGTTGGTGGCGTGTTAATCATTGATGAGTTTTTAGCCTGCATTTCATAATTGAATACATCAGATAATTTAGGATCAGCTTTACCCAATAAATCTTCACGAACAATAACCAATGTTACACCAGATGGACCAATGTTTTTTTGAGCACCTGCATAAATCAAGCCAAATTTAGATACGTCAAATTCGCGAGATAAGATATTTGAGCTCATATCCACAACCACTGGAGATTTGCCACCGTTATCTACGATGTAATCAAATTCAACGCCATTAATGGTTTCATTGTCACAATAATGAACAAAGGCGCTGTCGTCAGAGAACTTTAATGATTCTTGAGTTGGTAACGATCTGAATTTTGATTCTTTAGTTGATGCAATTAAATTGATGTCAGCATATTTTGCCATCGCACCCATTGCTTTACCTGACCAAATACCTGTTTCGATCATATCGATTTGAGTTTTTGCGCCCAAGATATTTAAAGGAATCATGGAAAACTGAGCATATGCTCCGCCTTGTAAAAATACAATTTTGTAATTATCTGGCACATTTAAAAGCGATCGCATTCTTTGCTCACACTGAGCCACTACTTCTTCAAAAGCGCTGCTTCTATGCGATACTTCCATCACTGAAGCGCCTAATCCTTGCCAATTTAATAATTCTGCCTGAGCTTGTTTCAAAACAGCTTCAGGTAAAGTTGAAGGGCCTGCACAAAAATTATAATTACGTTCCATAAAACCTATCCAAAGTCACAAAATACTCAACAAGGCATCACTATACCGAAATTTTTGCTAAAAAATGTAATTATACTGACAAAATTATTCGTAATATTCACCGGTTGTTTTTAACATAGGATTTTATAATCGTTTCTGCTAGAATTAGTGGCTTAATTTTAAATTGGTCAAGAGGATTCTAATGTCTTTTAACAACGAGATTCACAACCTTAACCTTGTGCCTATGGTTGTCGAGCAAACTGCTCGTGGCGAACGCTCTTTTGACATCTACTCGCGTCTATTAAAAGATCGAGTGATCTTTTTAGTAGGCCCAGTAAATGATTACAGCGCAAACTTAATCGTAGCTCAAATGCTATTCTTAGAAGCTGAAAATCCAGATAAAGACATACATTTATACATCAACTCACCTGGTGGTTCAGTCACTGCGGGCATGTCGATCTATGACACAATGCAGTTCATTAAACCAGACGTTTCAACAATGGTAATTGGCCAAGCTTGTAGTATGGGCGCGTTTCTTTTAGCTGCTGGTGCTGAAGGCAAGCGTTTATCTTTGCCAAATTCTCGTGTGATGATTCACCAACCTTTAGGTGGCTACCAAGGTCAAGCAACTGATATCGAAATTCATACTAAAGAGATGCTTTTCATTAAAGACCGTCTAAATACAATCATGGCGAAACATACGAAACAACCTTTGAAAAAAGTTGTGAAAGATACAGATCGTGACTATTTTATGAGTGCTGAAGAAGCTCAAAAATATGGCATTATCGATTCTGTAATTTCTCACCGTTAATTTAAAGATAAAAATATGACTGATTCTCCTAAGAAAAAAGGTAAAACATTGCGTTGCTCGTTTTGTGACAAATCACAAGATGAAGTGATGAAATTAATTGCTGGCCCAAGTGTTTACATTTGTAACGAATGTATCAATCTTTGTGGCGAGCTAATCACAGAAGAATTCACAGAAGAATATCAAAAGAAACCTTTACCAAAACCAAAAGAACTATTTGAAGCACTGAATGAATACGTTATTGGTCAAGATCTTGCAAAGAAAACTTTAAGTGTTGCCGTTTATAATCATTACAAACGCTTAGAGTCTAAAACTGTGCGCAGTGATGTAGAACTCACTAAAAGTAATATTTTACTCATCGGCCCAACAGGTTCAGGTAAAACATTATTGGCAGAAACTCTCGCTAAAATGTTGAATGTTCCATTTGCAATTGCAGATGCAACAACATTAACTGAAGCTGGTTACGTTGGTGAAGATGTTGAAAATATCGTTCAACGTTTATTACAAAATGCTGATTTTGATGTAGAACGCGCTCAAACAGGCATCATCTATATTGATGAAATTGATAAAATCACACGTCGCAGTGACAATCCATCGATCACAAGAGATGTTTCTGGCGAAGGCGTGCAACAATCACTCCTAAAAATCATTGAAGGCACTATTGCTGCTGTTTCACCTCAAGGTGGCCGCAAGCATCCTAATGCTGAATTAATCAATGTAGATACACGCAATATATTGTTCATTTGTGGTGGTGCATTCTCTGGCTTAGAGAAAATCATCAGCATGCGTCAAAATAAAGGCGGCATTGGCTTCACTGCTGACTTGAAAGATGCTGAAGAAAAACGCAATTTGTCAGAATTATTTGCTCAAGTAGAAGCAGAAGATTTAACAAAATATGGTTTGATTCCTGAGTTTATCGGTCGTTTACCTGTTGTTGCCACATTAGAAGAATTAGATGAAGCAGCGCTTGTGAACATTTTGACTCAGCCAAAAAATGCAATCATCAAACAATTTGAGTATCTATTCGATACTGACAATGTAGAGCTTTCATTTACAGAAGATGGTTTAAAATCAATTGCAGAGTTAGCGATTCAACGCAAGCTTGGTGCTCGTGGTTTACGCAGCATCATTGAGTCAACATTGTTAGATACAATGTTTGAAATTCCATCTGAAGAAAATGTTGCAAAAGTTACCATTGATCGCCCTCAGATCATTGATAAAGTTGCACCTTTAATTGAATACAAAGACGACAAACAATCAAAACCGACTAAGCGTGCAACAAAGCGCTCAAAGGCTACGCAGTAATTATGAGTGATCAATTATCCAATATCCCCTTAATGTCTTTAAGATTTAGGGGATTTTTACCCGTTGTTGTTGATGTTGAAACAGGCGGTTTAGACCCTAAAAAAGATGCCCTACTTGAAGTAGCAGCAGTTTTTTTAGACATCGACAAAGACGGCATGATGACACCCGCTCATCATGTTTCTACACACATTGAACCTGCACCTAACTTAGGCATTAATCCTGAATCAATGAAGATTAATGGCATCAAGCTTGATAATCCATTTCGCATGGCAATCTCTGAAAGAGAAGCTTTGCAAAAAGTATTTGCAGCTGTGCGTGAAGAAGTTCGTAAGCAAGGTTGTACTCGTGCAATTTTAATCGGGCACAACGCCCACTTTGATCTAGCATTTCTAAATGCAGCAATCGAACGTTGTGACATTAAAAAGTCTCCATTCCATCCATTTTCAGTTTTAGATACCGCAAGCTTAAGTGCCTTAGCTTTTGGCCAAACTGTCTTAGCTAAATCAGCGATTGCTGCTGGCATGAAATGGGATGCAGAAGGTGCTCATTCAGCACTTTACGATACACAACAGACAGCAGAGTTATTTTGTAAAATAATGAACATGTGGCAGACCCACATTGGCTTCAATCTACAACCAGTTCTTTAAAAGGATTGATTATGTTCAAGCAATTAACGAATTCTGTAGAGTCTCATCTTAAGTCTTTAGAGACGAATACTCAGTTGATTCAAAATGTTTCTATGGGCTTAGAAAGAGAGGGTTTACGTGTTAGCCCTCGTGGTTGTCTTAGCCAAAAACCACATCCAAAAGTCTTAGGTTCAGCGCTAACCAATACAAATATCACTACGGATTTTGCAGAAAATCTTTTAGAGTTTGTGACGGATGTTTATCATTCACCTGAATCTCTCTATGAAGCATTGGATGACATTCAAGCATTCACCACTGAGAATCTTGGTGACGAGCTCATTTGGCCAGATTCGATGCCACCATTGATCAATAGTGTCGATGAAATCCCAATTGCTCAATACGGCACATCTAATGCTGCGAAGATGAAAACGCTTTACCGCACAGGTTTATCTCATAGATACGGTAAAATGATGCAATCCATTGCAGGTATTCATTTTAACTTTTCATTAAGTGATGAGTTTTTTACCACTTGGCAAAAAGCTCTCGGTAATGAACAAAGCTTGTCTGATTTTAAATCTGAGCGTTATTTGCATTTGATGCGCTCTGTTTCGCGCTTTGGATTTTTAGTGCCTTATTTCTTCGGCGCTTCTCCAATCATGCCAAAGAGCTTTTTATCTGAAAATAACAATCACGAATTCAAAAAATTCGATGATGAAACTGTTTATATCGAAGAAAGCACATCTTTGCGCTTATCTGATATTGGCTACAGCAATAACAAATGTAAGTTTGCAGTATCATTCAACTCGCTCGCTGATTACATTAGCAATATTCAATTCGCTATTTTAACGCCATGCGACAAGGTTTCTCATATTCCTGTTAAAAAAGATGGTGAATATTTGCAAATCAACGATCATATTTTACAGATCGAAAATGAATACTATGCGAGCATTCGTCCAAAACAAGTGTTAAAAGCAAGTGAAACATTACTATCCGCATTAAAAGATCGTGGCATTGGCTATGTTGAATTGCGTTCTGTAGATATTATGCCAACCATCGCAACTGGCATTTCAATCGAAACCATTCGATTCTTACAAGCATTTCTAACCACTTGTTTACTATCAGATGCTGAACCTATGTGTGATGAAGAGTACGAGCAAAATCGTAAAAATTTATCATTAATTGCATCCAAAGGTAGAGCGAAAAATATCGCGCTAACCATTCAAGGCAATGATTATCCTTTAGATGATTTATTGCGATTCACATTAGAATGGATTCGTCCAGTTGCTGAAATTTTAGGTCCTGAATATACGGATACAATTAAGCAATTGCTACCGATGATCACTGATAGCGAGTTAACGCCTTCGGCACAAATTGTGAATGAGTTAAGATCAACCTCTATTCTCTACAATGATTTTTGTATCAACAAGGCAACTCAATTTAAAAACTACTATCTCACTGAAAATATTCTCTCTGATGAGAAACGTAGCCAATTTAAATTATCTGCTGAAAAGAGTTTAGCGAGACAAGCTGAACTTGAAGCAGAACCACAAATTGACTTTGATGAATACTTACACAACTATTTCCAATCCATTTAGGAACTTTTAAATGACCCTCCCCCCTATAGGCTCTCCTTTTTTATATACAGTTTTTACTATTGCAGTATTGATCATGATCGCAATAGATATGTTGGCTCTAAAACAAACTGGCGATCATAAAGTCAGCGTTAAAGAAGCCCTCATTTGGACGATTATTTGGGTATCTGTTGCCTTAATCTTTAACGTTTGGTTGTATTGGTACTTAGCACATGGTGATTTTTCAGCACTTAACCTAACACCTGAAATGCAGCAAGCGATGGCAAGTGAAGCCTCGATGGACTTCTTAACGGGTTATGTTTTAGAAAAATCACTCTCTATCGACAATATCTTTGTGTTTTTATTGATCTTTAGCTTCTTTAAAATCCCTGCTCAATTCCAGCGCAGAGTGTTAGTATACGGAATTTTAGCGGCAGTCATCTTACGTGTTGTGATGGTATTAATCGGCGCAACATTGATCTCTCAATTTGAGTGGATCTTGTATGTATTTGGTGCTTTCTTGGTTTACACAGGTTTTACGATGTTCAAAAAATCTGATGGCGAAGAAGATTTAAACCAAAAATGGTTCATTCGTTTGATCAAAAAACGCATGAAATTCACAGATAAATTAGATGCAGAGCACTTCTTTACTGTGGAAAATGGTGTTCGCTACGGCACTCCTTTGTTATTAGCATTGGTTGTGATTACAATTTCAGACATCATTTTCGCTGTTGACTCAGTACCTGCTATCTTTGCAATCACGAAAGATCCATTCATCGTAATGACATCTAACGTATTCGCAATTTTAGGCTTACGTGCAATGTATTTCTTATTGGCTGATATGGCTGATCGCTTCCACTTCTTACAATATGGTTTAGCGACAATTTTGGTGTTCATTGGTTGTAAAATGTTACTTCTCGCATTCGACCTACACATCCCAACGGCAGTATCGTTATCAGTGGTATTAGTAGTATTGGTTGGATCAGTATTAATATCTCTTAAATCAAAACCCAAAACAGAATAAACAAATAGCCTCACTACTTCAGCGTAGAGAGGCTTTTTTAATTTCAATCTTCATTTTTCGGAGCTTTTACAATGTTAGAGCGATTATTTAAATTACGCGAACATAAAACCAATGTACAAACAGAAGCCATCGGCGGTATGACGACCTTCTTAGCAATGTCTTATATTATCTTTGTGAATCCAATCATCCTATCATCAACAGGTATGGATAAAGGTTCTGTATTTGTTGCGACATGTTTAGCAGCTGCTTTGGGCACATTCATCATGGCATTCATTGCCAACTACCCTATCGCTGTCGCACCTGGGATGGGTTTAAATGCCTTCTTTGCTTTCACCATCGTTGCAACAATGGGTTTTACATGGCAGCAAGCATTAGGTGGCGTATTTGTTTCAGGCGTAATCTTTTTAATTCTAACTGCAACAGGTTTACGAACTTGGATCATTGAAGGGATTCCAAAATCACTTCGCGCATCGATTGCTGCGGGTATTGGTTTATTCTTAGCCTTCATCGGCTTACAAACTTCTCAATTAGTTGTTGATAATCCTGCAACATTAGTGCAATTAGGTTCTTTATCAAATCCTTCTGTACTGTTCTGTATTTTAGGTTTCTTAATCATTGCAGTATTGGATGCTTTAAAAGTTAAAGGCGCAATCTTAATCGGTATTTTAGTGGTTTCTGTTTTAAGCATTTTGACAGGCAACACTGTATTTACAGGTATTGTTTCAGCGCCACCATCAATCGCCCCAACATTCTTCCAATTAGACTTCAGTAAAGTATTAGAAGCAGGCTTCTTACAAATCATCTTAACTTTAGTATTGGTTGAATTATTTGATGCGACAGGTGTTTTAATCGGCGTAGCAAAGCGTGCCCACATCTTAGATGACACTTCGCCTGAAAATAAAAAACGTTTCTCACGTGCATTATTCTCAGACAGTACAGCAATTCTTGCAGGTAGTATGCTAGGCACAAGCTCTGTTACTGCTTATGTAGAAAGTGCTTCAGGCGTTCAAGCTGGTGGTCGCACAGGCTTAACGAGCGTTGTAGTTGGTTTATTATTTTTGGCTGCTCTATTCTTCTCACCATTATTAACAGCTGTACCTGCATACGCAACAGCACCTGCATTGATCTACTTAGCATGTTTAATGTTGCGTGAATTAACAGAAGTTGAGTGGGATGATTTAACCAACTCAATTCCTGCTGCTTTAATGGCGTTCTCTATGGCATTTACATACTCAATTGCCAATGGTTTTGCCTTTGCATTCATCAGTTATGTTGTGTTAAAAGTTTTCACAGGAAAATTCCGCGAAGTTCATTTAGCAACTTATATCATCGCAGCTTTATTCTTAGTAAAATTTATCTTAGCAAGCATAAGCTAAATATAACTACATATCTTCATGAGAATCCCGCCAAGCGCGGGATTTTTTGTACCCTTTACATTATTTTGACAATTTAATGAAGATTTTTTCAATCGATCCTTTACAATGGCAAAACCAATAGTATTCACGGATCACATAATGAACAATTACAAATTACCATTGCTTTTCGTACTATCCACTTCACTCGCCTTTTTAAACATTGCTCACAGTAAAGCAACACTCGTTGAAGTCGCTAATGTACAAGAAATACCAAAGCAAGAATATATCAATGCTGTTGGCACATTACTCCCTTATGAACGCGTCATCATTCGCCCTGAACTTTCTGGCAAAATTACAGAAATCAACTTTGAAGAAGGCGCTGTCATCGATAAAGGCGCAGAAATTATCAAATTTGATGATCGCATCGCTCAAGCTAAACTCAAAAATGCAGAAGCCAATTTTTTAAATGCTGAACAAAATGTCAAACGATTAGAAGCTTCTCGTGGCAGCGCAAGTGCTCAGCAGTTAGATACTGCAAAGACAGCAAAACTCCAAGCAGAAGCTGAATTAGATATGGCAAAAATCGAAGTTGATCATACGATTTTAAAAGCACCTTTTAAAGGCCGAATGGGCTTAAGCAATCAATATGTTGGTAGCTATGTGCAAACAGGCAGTGATTTAACAACGATCGTGAATACTGAAAAACTCAAACTCGAATTCAATCTACCTGAGCGTCTTGCTCACACTGTAGAAGTCGAACAACCACTACAATTCTCTGTAGATAACTTCCCTAAGAAGCGATTTACCGCTGAAGTATATGCACTAAGCCCTGAAATTGAGCAAGAAGGCAGATCATTAATCGTTCGCGCATTATATGACAATCAAGATTCAGGCTTATTACCAGGGATGTTTACTAGAATTTCTTTAGAAATCCCTCTTGGCTACAATGTAATTATCGTACCTGAAGAAGCCATTTTCTCTTCTGAAGGCAAGCAATATGTCTATAAAGTGATTTCAGAAAATGATCAGTACGTTGCCAAATTAACAGAAGTGATTTTAGGTGATCGCTCAAGCTATTCAGTTGAGATATTGCACGGGCTTAAAGACGGTGATCAGGTCGTAAAAGTAGGTCAAGCCCGTATCCGCGATGGCGCAATCATTGAACCTGTTGATCCTAAATAATCTTGGAGACTCTTAATGAAAATATCTGATGTCTCCATTCAAAGACCTGTCTTTGCGATTGTTATTAATATACTGATCATTCTTTTAGGGATTGTCGGTATGACTCGCATGAGTATCCGCGAATATCCCAACATTGACTCTCCTGTGATCAGTATCCGTACAACCTATAGCGGTGCCAGCCCGGAAATTATTGAAACACAAGTCACCAAAGCCATTGAAGATGCCGTAACCAGTATCGATGGTATTGACTACATGACATCAATGTCGCGTCGTGGTACATCTTTCGTCAACATTTCATTCAATCCAAGCAAAAATATCGAAGAAGCAGCCAATGATGTGCGAGATCGTGTTGCTCGTGCCAAACGACAATTACCAGATGATGTAGATGAACCCATTATCAATAAAAGTGATTCAGACTCTGATCCTGTCATGATCTTAACGCTGACAAGTGAAAAGCTATCCTCTATTGAACTCACTAAAATTGTCGAAAATAACATCACGCCACAAGTCGAGTTATTAGAAGGGATTTCAAATTTAGAAATTTGGGGTGGGCGCGATCCTGTGATGCGCGTTTGGCTAGATCCTGAAAAAATGGCTGCTTTTGATATCGCCATCGCAGACATTGAAACAGCCCTTCGTACACAAAACGTAGAAATCCCTGCAGGTACGATTAAGAGTAATGCGAGAGAACTTGCAATTGTTGCTCAAACAGACTTAAATTCAGTGGATGAATTTAACAACATTATTGTCAAAACCACCAATCGTGGTGGCAATGGCAATCAGCATATTGTCCGACTTGGTGATCTTGCTAATGTAGAACTAGGTGGCATTGAGGAAACCTCAAGACCAAGAATGAATGGTAAACGTGGTGTTGGTATCGCCATTATTAAGCAATCCGTTGCCAACCCTTTGACCATTTCAGCAGAAGTTCGCGATATTCTTCCTAAACTTCAAGCAACACTCCCTGATGATGTTAAGTTAGAAATCAGCTCTGATAACTCGGTATTCATCAATAAATCACTTCAGTCTGTTTATTCAACAATTGTCGAAGCATTGATATTCGTTGGCATTATTATTTTCTTCTTCCTGAGAGATTGGCGCGCAACCATTGTTCCCATGGTTACTGTACCGATTGCTTTAATCGGTACGTTATTTGTGATGTACCTTTTAGGCTACTCCATTAATACCTTAACGATGTTGGCTTTCGTATTAGCGATCGGGCTTGTCGTAGATGATGCCATCGTCATGCTAGAGAATATTCACCGTCATATTGAAGAAGGTGTTCCACCCATCAAAGCTGCATTCATTGGCTCACGAGAAATTGGCTTACCGATTATTGCTATGACAGTGACATTAGCTGCGGTATTTTTACCTTTAACCTTTACAGAAGGTCGCATTGGCCAGCTATTTGTAGAATTTGCCGTAACTCTATCAATCGCGGTCATCATCTCAGGCTTCACTGCCCTAACTTTATCCCCGATGATGTGCTCCCGTTTACTCAAGAAAAATGAGAAAAAGGGCAAACTATTCAATTATATTGAAGATAAATTTGATGCATTCACCTCAGGCTATACGAAATTGCTTCGCTGGATATTACCAAGACCACTTTTCGTGATCATTGGCATGGTGATTACCTTAGGTGCAAGCTATGCTTTGTATACTCAACTACCCAAAATGCTAGCACCAACGGAAGATCGTGGATTCATCAGAATCTCAGCCATTACACCTGAAGGGGCAACCGTTGACTTCACCGATCGCTACTTCACTGAAGTCGAGGAGCTATTACTGCATAAACTACCTGAAGCAACTGTCTTTGTCGTTTCTGGCGTTGGCTCTGGCGGTATTGGTAGCATCACTTTACAAGATTGGGATTTACGCGATGAATCACAAATGTCGACTGTGCAAAAACTAAATAATGAATTACAAGACATCGCTTTGGGTTTACGTGTATTTGCGAGCAATCCTCAATCATTAGGACAAGACAGTCGCTCAAAAGAAGTTGAAATTGTTGTACGCTCTACAGCTTCTTTTGAAGAGCTTGATCAAAATGTGACTAAAATAATGGAATCTTTAAATAGCAATCCTAAATTGGTCACGCCTGACAATAACTTGCGATTAAATACGCCTCAGCTAGAAGTTGATGTTGATCGTGAAAAACTTGGGCTCCTTGGCATTGATGTCAACTCTGTCGGTCGCGCTTTAGAAACTGCTTTGGGCGGACGAAATATTACTCGCTTTAAAGAAGGCTCTGAGCAATATGATGTGTTAGTGCAAGTTGATCCAAACAATCGTAATGAGCCGAATAGTTTAAAAAATATCTATGTACGCTCAAATACAAACCAAATGATTCCTTTATCAAATTTTGTGACCATCCGAGAAACGGTAGCGCCACAAAACTTACACCATTTTAATAAACTTCGTTCTGTGACGATTTCAGCCAACTTAGCGCAAGGAACCTCTCAAGGTGAAGGAATTCAAATTGTAGAGGATGCCATTCGTGATGTGATGCCTGATGCTCTTTTAGATTACACAGGCGGTGCTCGTGAGTTTATGAGCTCTGGCAATGCGATGGTTGGCATTTTCTTACTTGCCCTGCTCTTCATCTATTTGGTGATGGCCGCACAGTTTGAATCTTGGATCGATCCTTTTATTATCCTACTATCTGTACCATTGGCTGCATTGGGTGCACTGCTCGCACTCTCACTCACTGGCAACAGCATGAATATTTACAGCCAAATTGGTTTAGTGACCTTAGTTGGGCTAATCACGAAACACGGTATTTTGCTCGTAGAATTTGCGAATCAGCTACAGGATGCAGGCAAAGATAAATTATCAGCCATCATTGAGTCAGCAAGTTTGCGCTTACGCCCAATCTTAATGACAACAGGCGCGATGATTCTAGGCTCTGTACCTTTAGCTTTAGCAACTGGCGCAGGTGCTGAATCTCGCTCTACCATTGGCTGGGTAATCGTTGGTGGACTTGGCATTGGTACTTTCTTGACAGTATTTGTTGTTCCTTCAATGTACCTTTTATTGAGCAGACATAAAAAACTGGTTGAGATTGAAAGTTAATCACTTTAAATAGCCTCTTAACGAGGCTATTTTTCCCTCTACAACTCTTCTGACACAATATCGTAAATTTAATTCAAATATGCTAGAATTCCAAAGTTTATCGCTCAGTTTTATCTACAAAGGGATCTCATGTCAGAAGAAGTGATTCGTACCAATTTTATTCGTCAAATCATAGACAACGATTTAAGCACAGGCAAATACACTAGCCCAACGGAAATCTACACACGCTTTCCACCTGAGCCAAATGGTTATTTACACATTGGCCATGCTAAATCAATCTGTTTAAACTTTGGTATCGCGCAAGATTACCAGGGAAAATGTAATCTTCGTTTTGACGATACGAATCCATGTAAAGAAGAACAAGAATTCGTTTCAGCCATCAAAGCAGATGTTGAATGGTTAGGTTTTGAATGGACTGAAGAGCGTTATGCTTCTGACTATTTCCAGCGCTTTTATGATGCAGCTATTTTGTTGATCAAAAAAGGCTTAGCTTATGTTGATGACTCTTCTGCGGAAGAAATTCGCACAATGCGCGGAACATTGACAGAACCAGGCACGAACTCTCCTTATCGTGAGCGTTCTATCGAAGAGAACTTAGATCTTTTAGAACGCATGAAAAACGGTGAATTCCCTGACGGTTCAAAAATTCTTCGTGCAAAAATCGATATGGCATCACCAAATATGAACTTGCGCGACCCTGCTTTATATCGTATTCGCCATGTTGAGCATCATCAAACAGGTACAGAATGGTGTATTTACCCAATGTATGACTTCGCTCATGCGCTTGGCGATGCATTCGAAGGCATTACTCACTCAATCTGTACATTAGAATTTGAAGATCATCGCCCATTGTATGATTGGTGCGTTGATAACTGTGACATCGAGAAAAAACCTCATCAATATGAGTTTTCTCGCTTGAGTTTGCAATATGCAATCACATCTAAACGTAAACTCACTCAATTGGTCACTTCAGGCACAGTTACAGGCTGGGATGATGCTCGTATGCCGACTATTTCAGGCTTACGTCGTCGCGGCTGCCCACCTGAAGCGATTCATTTATTCTGTGAGCGTATTGGTGTAACTAAATCTGAAAACTCCATCGAAATGGAACAATTTGAACAATGTATGCGTGATGTTTTAGATGACAAAGCTGAACGTCGCATGGCTGTTTTAGATCCTGTATTAGTGACATTAACTAATTTTGATGAGCAATTGGCTTTAGAATTACCAAACCATCCTAAAAATGAAGCTTTAGGCAAACGCGTTGTACCATTTGCAAAAACATTATATATCGATAAAGCAGACTTTGTTTTATCCACTGAAGATAAAAAATTCAAACGTTTAATCTTAGGTGATTATGCTCGTTTACGTGGTGTTTACATCATTAAAGCAACGGACTATAAAGCGGATGCTGATGGCAACATCACAGAAATAATCGCAGAAATCGTACCTGATACATTAGGTAAAAATGCAGAAGGCATTAAAGCTCGTGGCGTTATTCACTGGGTATCTGCTGAAACTGCTGTAGATGCACAAGTTAATTGCTATGATCGTTTATTCACTGTTCCACATCCGGACCGTGAAGAAGGCGAAATTTTCGATTACATCAATCCTAATTCTTTAACGATCAAAAATGCAAAAGTTGAACCTGCACTTTTAGACTCTCCAGTTGAAGTGGCATATCAATTTGAGCGTGAAGGCTATTTCGCACGTGATCGTCAAGCAGATTCATTGGTTTTCAATAGAGTCGTAACATTAAAAGACAGCTTCGGAAAATAACCAATGTCATTTTTTAACGCAGTAATGGAGCAGTTCAATCTTGTACTGCTCTACAAAACTATATTGTGGGAAGGCTTTCTTCTCACAATCCAATTGGGATTACTTTCCCTTTTAGTCGCAATCATCCTAGGTACACTTGCAGCATTAGGTTCATTCAGTCAATCTAAATTTATCCGCGGTACTGTCATCACTTATACAACAGTCATTCGCGGTATTCCTGACATTGTTTTGATCTTCTTGTTTTACTACGGGATGCAAACGCTTTTAAATAAAGCGACAGAATCCTTAGGCATGGACATCATCCAAATTAATCCATTTGTGGCTGGCGTTATCACCATAGGATTCATGTTTGGTGCATTTATGGCAGAAAGCTTCCGTGGTGCGCTCTTATCTGTACCGAAAGGTCAAAAAGAGTCTGCATTGGCACTTGGCATGTCTTATCCTCGTGTGTATTTAAAAATCGTGATTCCTCAAGCAATGCGCTTCGCCATTCCAGGCTTGAACAACAACTGGTTAGTATTATTAAAGGCAACAGCTTTGGTTTCATTGATCAATCTTCATGACTTCTTATTCATCGCAAGAAGCAGCGGCAGCTCAACACGCGCACCTTTCACATTCTTAATTACAGTCGCGATTGGCTATTTAGTTTTAACATCTGTTTCTATTTTAGTCGTGAAATGGCTAGAAAAACGCTTCTCAAAAGGTGTAATAAAAGGAGCGTTCTATGAATAATTTGTTTGCCGAATATGCACCACTTTTTGCCAATGGTGTTTGGGTAACTTTACAACTGACACTAATTTCATCATTTATTGGATTAGTATTTGCCCTGCCGTTAGCTTTTGCATCATTGTCAAAGAATCCTCTGTTTTACATGCCAGCAACCTCTTTTAGTTATTTCTTTAGAGGCACCCCATTATTAGTGCAAATTTATCTTCTGTACTATGGATTAGGGCAATTCTCCTCAGAATTAAGACAAATACCATGGTTATGGGACATCATTAAACAGCCATATTGGTGTGCAATCATTGCGTTCAGTTTAAATACATGCGCATATACCATAGAGATTTTTAAAGGCTCATTTAAAAACACCTCTAAAGGCGAGATTGAAGCTGCAATTGCTATGGGCATGAGTAAATGGACTATCTTCCGTCGCATCATTTTCCCATCAGGATTTAGACGTGCACTACCTGCATACAGCAATGAAGTGATTTTTATGCTGCACGGTACAGCTCAAGTCTTTGTAATATCTTTAGTCAATTTAGATATTCTAGAAGTGGCTAGAAAAATGCAACGCGCAACTTTCATGGAATTTACACCTTACTTGATTGCCGCTTGCTTATATTTAATCATTACTTTTGCAATGGTCTATATATTCAGGAAATGTGAGAACCGCTGGCTTTCTTATCTACAACCAACCAATTAATATTATCTTTGACTTAACACCATAAATCACGATAATAAACTCATTCAAATACAAGGGACAAAACATGATGAATCTTCCAAATCTTCTCACATTATTTAGGATCTTCATCATCCCTATATTTGTATTAATTGCCTTTATAGATATGCGCTCTGTATGTTTTGGCGTACCGCTTAAAAATATTCTATTGTGTGCTTTATTTGCAATTGCCGGCATTACGGATTGGTTAGATGGTTATTTAGCTAGAAAGCTTAACGTGACATCATCATTTGGCGCTTTCTTAGATCCAGTGGCTGATAAATTAATCGTAGCAGTTGCTTTAATTGTAATTGCCGTCGCAAGACCTGATTCTTTACTCATCACACTATGCACCATCATCATTATTTGCCGTGAAATCACGATCTCAGCATTGCGTGAATGGATGGCATCATTGGGTCGCAGAAATTCAGTTGCAGTATCTTGGATTGGTAAATGGAAAACAACTTTCCAAATGGGCTCAATTGGTTGCTTATTATTCGAATATCATTTCTTTGGTTTGCCAATCTTCTTAATCGGAGAAATAGGGTTAATCATCGCTTCGCTCTTAACCCTATATTCAATGATGGACTATTTAATCTTGGCTTATAAAAGCGAAAAAGCCCATCAACAAAAATAATTTACGCCAACATAGCTTTACCGCTATCTCTGATAAATTTCTCTAAAATCATCACCAAACGAAGCTCATTACTCGGTGCAGAATGAGCTTCATTGATTTGGTTCATTCTAAAATCAACCCAAGCTTGTACATCTTGCCCACGCAAAGCTTTCACCGCTTCATTCATAAACCAAAGCACATAAGGTGAACTTTGTAATTGCACTGAAACCTGAGTGATTTTACCATTATTCACTTGAGCTTTTAGCAACATAACAGCATCATTTTGGTTAAACTCAAATCGATGAGTCTCTTCAAAGTCAGCTTCTTCTAGCAACATTAAATCGATATTGCCTTTCACATGCACCGCAGGTAAAACTGTATCGCCCTTTTGTCCACGCGCTATTTTCTGCAATTGATCTATCGCATTCGCCAAATCATTCATTGCACGCTTAAAATCATATTCTAATAAATTTCGGCCCAAACTAATGCGCACACTTTCTCTCGCATGTTTTGTTTCGTAACCCAACTCAGTCAAAACATGAGAAGGCAATGTTTCGTCGCTATTACATGCAGAACCTCGAGAAAAACATAAATGTGGCACAGCGGACATCAATGTTTCACCATAAACATCAGGCACATGAATATTGATAATCGCAGGTGCTAACTGCCCTTGCTTACCATTTCTTGTCACACCATAAGGCTTCAAATTTTCTAACAAAAACTCTAATCTTTCTTCATTCGATTGTGTTTCTTGCGCATAGTGATTAGGCAGTAACAGCACTGCTCTCGCCAATCCTAAGATTTGATGATTTGCCAATGTACCAATATGATTGCCTAATTCGGTTTTTGCACCATCCAACACTGGCACCATCGAAATTCTCGGGAAATCTCTTTGGTATAAAACACCAATGCCTTTAGGGCCATAGATTTTATGCGCTGTAAAACTTGCTAAATCCACCAATGAGAGATCAATTTTAAAATGTGGTAATGCTTGTGTTGCATCTACATGCAATAAAATTTTGTGTTTACGAGCAACAGCACTAATGCCTGGAATATCATAAATCTCGCCCGTTTCATTATTCACCCACAAAGTAGTCATCAATGCTGTTTCTGGCGTAATCGCCGCTTCAAACATTTCCGCAGTAATTTGCCCATTTTCATTGGGTGCTAAAAATGTGACTTGATAACCTTCTACAACCAAAGCTTGAGCTGTATTTAATGTCGCTTTATGCTCTGTTGTAATCGCAATCATATGTTTTTTAGATTGCGCGCGCATCACACCTTTTAATGCCAAGTTGATCGATTCAGTCGCTCCACTTGTTAGCGTTAATGTACTTTGCTCAACATTTAAAAAATCGGCAATCGCCTGCATTGATTCATCGATGTAATGATTCGCTGAATGCCCAATGACATGCTCACTGCTCGCATTTCCCCAAAGTGTATTTAATCCTAACATCATCTGATCTACAACTTCCTGAGCAGGTGGCGTTGTTGCAGCATAATCTAAGTAAATAATTTTTTTATTCATAAATATTTCGTCCTTTTAAGCATGACAAACTGAGCATTTTGAATTGCGTGAATATTTAAATTTCTGCCAATCACCTGTCAATGCGTTATAAATTTTCATCTGATTCACCATCACTGGCAAACCTAATATAATTTTTAAAGCTTCCTGCGCTTGCATTGCACCAATAATTTGCAATACAGGGGAAAAAACACCCATTAAAGCACATGCACCATCATCGCTGTGAGCACCTGCAAATAAACAACGATAACATGCACTTTTTTCATCACGAAAATCATAAATCGCCAATTGCCCTTCAAAGCGTATGGCAGAGCCTGAAATCAATGGAATTTTATAATGATAAGCAACAGCATTAGTCGCCAATCGAATGGCAAAGTTATCCGTACAATCCAAAATCATATCGGCATTTTGCGCTAAAGGCAGCAAGGACTCTTCATCGGCTTTTGCAGTGACCACTTGAATCTCGACATTTGGATTCAATTTTTCTAAATGTTTTTGCAAAGTCACAGCTTTATTTAGCCCAATATCCGCTGTTTCAAAATGTATTTGTCTTTGAAGGTTGGATAAATCAATTTCATCAAAATCGATTAAGGTAATTTTACCAATGCCTGCCGCCACCAATAATGGTGCTGCTGCATTACCTAATCCGCCGCAGCCAACCACAATAACATGAGCATTTTTAATTTTTTCTTGCCCATCTAAATCAATTTCAGGCAACAAAATGTGTCGAGAATAACGGAGCAACTCTTGATCGTCTAACATTGGCACCACATTCAGATAAGTAAACGTAGCATTATAAGCAAGATTCTCAATTGTTTCGATCTCGTTTTACGAATTAATGCTAAAATGTGCAACTTTTAAAATTCTCAATTTTGTTGTTTTAGGCAGATCATGACTCAATCAGTTACTCAAAAAAAATTAGAAAAACGCTTACGTCGTTTAGTTGGCACAGCCATTATGGATTACCAAATGATAGAAGAAGGTGATCGCATCATGGTGTGTTTATCAGGCGGGAAAGACTCTTATGCGATGCTTGATCTGTTGCTAAAGCTCAAGGAAAAAGCACCGGTTAATTTTGAAGTATTTGCAGTCAATCTGGATCAGAAACAACCAGGCTTTCCTGAGCATGTTTTACCTGAATACTTAACAAAAATTGGTGTGCCTTTTGAAATCATCACACAGGATACTTATTCTGTTGTGAAAGAGATTATTCCTGAAGGCAAAACAACTTGTAGCCTGTGCTCAAGATTACGCCGCGGAATTTTGTACAGCTATGCAAAAGAGCATGGATTTAACAAAATTGCCTTAGGCCATCATCGCGATGATATCGTTGAAACGTTATTCATGAATATGTTCTTTGGCTCAACATTAAAAGCGATGCCACCAAAATTACAAAGTGATTCAGGTGATAATATCGTGATTCGTCCTCTGGCTTATTGTGCTGAAAAAGATTTAATTAAATACGCTGAAATTCATGAGTTCCCGATCATCCCATGTAATTTATGTGGTTCTCAAGATGGCTTACAACGCCAAACAACTAAAATGATGTTGCAAGAATGGGAAGAAAAATATCCAGGTCGTATTGAAAATATTTTCAGATCCATCAAAAACATCAAACCTTCTCAATTGGCAGATACTGAATTGTTTGACTTTGAAAACTTCACGATCAAATCTGAGAATGCTGAAGAACTAAATAACCGCGATGCAAATTGGCTTGCCTAGTTTATGCTATGATTTCATCCCAACATAAAAATTATCGGGAGAAATCATGAAAACTGTTGTTATTACAGAATTTGGTGCACCATCAGTATTAAAAATTGAAGATCGTCCCATCCCTGAAGTTGGCAATAATGATGTTTTAATTAAAGTTAAAGCCGCTGGCATTAATCGCTTAGACGTTGCTCAGCGTAAAGGTAACTATCCTGTTCCTGAAGGAATTATTGCTGATGTTCTAGGCTTAGAAGTTGCCGGCACAATTGAAAAAATTGGCAACAATGTATCTGATTGGAAAGTTGGTGATGATGTATTCACATTAATTTCTGGTGGTGGTTATGCTGAATATGTGACAGCACCAGATGTAATGTGTATTCGTAAACCTGAGAATTTATCGTATGTGGAAGCAGCTTCCCTACCTGAAACTGTTTATACCGTTTGGAGTAATGTATTTGAACGCACACAATTCAAATCAGGTGAAACTTTCATGGTGCATGGCGGTACAAGCGGCATAGGCATTACAGCCATTCAACTGGCAAAACTTTTTGGCGCTAAAGAAATCTACACAACTGTAGGTAGCGATGAGAAAAAAGCATTTTGTGAATCTCTCGGTGCAACAGCAATTAATTATAAAACTGAAGATTTCGCTGAGCATGTTAAGAATGTCGATGTCATTCTAGACATTGTGGGCGGTGATTATTTCGGTAAAAACATTAACGCATTAAATACTGAAGGTAGATTGGTCTATATCAATGCATCCAAAGGATTTAAAGTAGAGTGTAATTTACTTAAGATCATGTCCAAACGCTTAACAATTACAGGCAGCACACTTCGTTCTCGTGAATTGTCTTTCAAAGAAGCTTTAACGAAAACGATCAAAGAGAAAGTTTTGCCTTTCATTGAAAAAGGTGAATTTAAGCCTGTGATTCATGCGACTTTTCCTTTAGAAGATGCAGCTAAAGCTCACGAACTCATGGAGTCTAGTACACACATCGGTAAAATCGTATTAAAAGTGGACTAATTGCTCAATTTTCATCTAAGGGCTTGCTACTTTAAAAAGTACTCTATATAATCACACACCTGATGACTTATAGGCATATAGCTCAGTTGGTTAGAGCACCACCTTGACATGGTGGGGGTCGATGGTTCGAGTCCATTTATGCCTACCAGATATTTGGGCCTTTAGCTCAGTTGGTTAGAGCTCTCGACTCATAATCGAGCGGTCGCTGGTTCGAGCCCAGCAAGGCCCACCACTAGCTTCAAAGGAATAAGAGTATCCAAGAGATGCTCTTTTTTTTCGTCTGAACATTGGCGAAACCACTGCATTCCCTTATACTTTCTCTTCCATTTATGTTTATAATGTCCCCTTTGAAAGAAACACTCCAAGGAATAGAATGTCTTTTCGTACCAAAATTATCACATTGCTATCACTTTCAGTTTTATGCTCCCCTGTTTTTGCACAAAACATCAAGTATGTTTCAGACGAACTACAAGCACCCGTAAGAGCGACTGCCAGTGAATCTAGCCGCATCACTAAAATGCTAACTTCTGGTGAAAAAATTAAAATCTTGAGCGAAGGCTCACAACATTATGAAATTCAATACGGTGAAAACAATACCCGTGGATGGTTGCATAAAAGCTTTGTCATGGATGAGCCTGCTGCACGCGAATTCATTGAAATGGCAAAAGAAGAATATGCACCACTAAAAGAAAACATCACTCTTTTAAGCACTCAAAATAAAGAGAAAGATGCTTTAATTAAAACTTTACAAGAAACTCAAAGAAAATTAGAACAAGCCCTAGAGCTACAAACCAATCGAGTGACTCATCTTGAACAAATTAACAAAAATGTGATTGATATCGATAACGATAATCAAAAACTGACACAAATTAATATGGAACAAGAGTTGGAGTTAAAGCAATTAAAAAGTGAAAACTTCACACTCAAAGAGAACAAACGAAGCGATGAATGGTTAAAAGGTGCAAGTATCCTTTTTGCTGGCATCGTTTTGGGTGCATCAATCTTACCTAGATTGTTGCGCTATCGTAATCAAAAGCGTAGCTGGGGTCGCTATTAACACTCAATAAGGAAATAATTATGAGCGAAATTAATATACGCCCTTTAGAAAAAGAAGACCTTCGTTTTATACATCATTTAGACAATAACGCATCCATCATGCGTTATTGGTTCGAAGAGCCATATGAGTCATTCTTAGAATTATCCGACTTATATGACAAACATATCCATGATAAAACTGAGCGTCGATTCATCTTACAAAGAACTGCTGATGCACAACCTATTGGCCTTGTTGAATTAGTAGAAATTGACTACATCCACAGAAGAGCGGAGTTTCAGATCATTATTGCACCAAACCATCAAGGCAAAGGCTATGCAAGACCTGCAACTAAACTCGCTATGGATTACGCATTTCACACTCTAAATTTATATAAACTCTACTTAGTTGTGGATGAAGCCAATGAAAAAGCCATTCATATTTATACAAAACTTGGCTTTAGCATCGAAGGCACCTTGCGCCATGAGTTTTTCTCTGCTGGCGCATACCGCAATGCAATTCGCATGTGCATTTTCCAAAATGAATACATGAAAGCCTTTCAAGGACAAAAGAATCCATGATGCAATTTGTGCAAAGCCTTAAGCCGTATCTATCACCTAAAATTTTAGCTGTTGGTTTTTTAAGCTTTGCCTCTGGCTTACCGATCCTGATGACGCTATCAACACTAACCTATTGGCTATCTGTTTATGGCATCGATAAAAAAAGCATCGGTTTAATCAGCCTTGCAGGACTTCCCTATGTATTCAAATTTCTTTGGGCGCCCTTTTTAGATCAAAAGCGCCCTTGGATTTTAAATAAACTTGGCAGAAGAAAAAGCTGGATTATACTTTTTCAAAGCATTCTAGCCCTGATCTTTTTCTTATTATCATTGGTTAATCCAACTGATCATATCGGATTTATTTCTGTCTTAATTCTTTTTTTAGCAACCGCTTCAGCCAGCCAAGATATCGTGATTGATGCTTACCGCATCGACTATTTAACGAATGAAGAACAATCTTTTGGATCAAGCTTATCGCAAATCACATACCGCATCGCAATGTTGATCATGGGCGCTGCCGTTTTATTTGCATCAGATTATTTAGCATGGCCAACCATTTTTCTCTTGGTCACAGCTCTCTTTACAATCATCACGTTAGCAACACTATTTTTTATTCCTGAAAAAGCAGAAATCTCAGAAAGTATAAACAAAAATAAACTATCTGCTCAAAGCCAATTATCAGATTATATTTTAATTCCATTCAAAAACTTCATAGAACGTCCACAAGCCATTTTAATCTTAATCTTTATATTGTTATTCAAAATGCCCGACGCAATTGCAGGCGTTTTAATCTCAGCCTTTTATAATGAAATGGGATATACAGGTGGGCAAATCGGCTTAATCAGCAAAGTTTATGGCTTAATCGCAACACTATTGGGTGCATTTATCTCCGCACAAATCATTACAAAAATCAGCCTATACAAAGCCTTAATTGCCTCTTCTATTTTAATGGGACTCACAAATCTCGGCTATTTACTAGTACTTCATCAACCCACTGTATTTTCATTAACGATCGCCATATCTATTGAAAATTTCATTGGTGGATTTGCAAGTGCCGTTTTCATTACTTACCTGAGCTTATTGTGCAATCGTTCTTACTCTGCCACTCAATACGCTATGCTAAGTGCAATCGCTGCTTTTTCTCTAAGAATATTCGGCTCTTTTTCAGGCTTTGCAGTCGATGATTATGGCTGGCAAACTTTCTTTATTTTTACTGCATTTTTGTTTATTCCAGCTCTATTCTTCTTGGGATTGATTAAGAAAAGCATATTGCAATTACAAAGCATTTAAATTTAACAGGCAAAAAAAATAGCTCCTTCAAGGAGCTATTTTTATTCGTACCTACAAATTACTTAGCTACAATATTCACTAATTTTTTCGGTACTACGATCACTTTGACAACATTCAAGCCTTCTAAATGCTTCATCACAGATTCATTTGCCAATGCAGCAGCTTCAATTTCTTCTTTAGAAGCAGATGCCGCAATCACAAACTCACCACGTAATTTACCATTCACTTGAACCACATAGTTGATTTCATCACGCACTAAAACTGATTCATCAACCACAGGGAATGCAGCAAATTCAATTGCGCCTTCGTAGATATGACTCCAAATTTCATGCGTTACATGAGGAATGATTGGATACAACAAACGCAACATGATTGAGAAGCCTTCATTACGCACAAACATTGCTTCTTCACTTTCATCTAGCTCACCCAATGCATTCAACATTTTCATACATGCTGAAATTACAGTGTTGTATTGGTAACGATCATAGTCGAACAATGCTTTTTTCAATTCTTCATGAATCACACGGCGAATGTCTTTAGAAGCTTTGTGCGATGGTGCAAATTCTACTTTTTTCGCCAATGAATCTTGATGCTCATAACCGAAAGTCCATAAACGTTTCAAGAAACGCTGAGCACCTTCTACACCTGAAACAGACCATTCTAATGATTGCTCTGGCGGCGCACTGAACATCATGAATAAACGTGCAGTATCTGCACCATATTCTTCAATGATGAATTCAGGATCTACACCATTATTTTTAGACTTACTCATCTTTTGAACGCCACCATAAATAACAGGCTCACCATCAGCTTTCAAAATATAAGTCGTTTCACCATCTTTAACAACTGGCGTTACAGCATCCAAGTTATACCAAGTGTAACCTGTAGAAGTATGACGATAGAAAGAAGGCGCAATCACCATACCTTGCGTTAATAGCGCTTTAAATGGTTCTTTTGGTGCAGTTACAGGATCACCCAACAATCCTTCATCACGCATCAATTTATGGAAGAAACGTGAGTACAACAAGTGAAGAATTGCATGCTCAATACCACCAATGTATTGATCCACTGGCAACCATTTTTCAGCACGATCATCCAACATCGCTGTATCACTGTTATACGATGCAAAACGCGCATAATACCAAGATGAATCCATAAAGGTATCCATCGTATCTGTTTCACGACGTGCAGCTTTACCACATTTTGGACACTCAGTATTCACAAATGAATCTAATTTATTCAATGGATTACCTGAACCATCTGGGATCAAGTCATTCGGCAATACTACTGGCAAATCTTTTTCAGGCACAGGAACATCACCACAATCATCACAATGGATAATTGGAATTGGGCAACCCCAATAACGTTGACGAGAAATACCCCAATCGCGTAAGCGATACTGAGTTTTAATGAAACCTAAATCTTTAGCTTCTAAGAATTTTGAAATCGCTTGAATCGCTTCATCAAAATTCAAACCATCAAATTCACCTGAATTAATTAGCGTACCATGTTCAGCATAAGCAGCTTCCCATTTAGTATAGCTTTCGTCTTCCGCATCTACTTTAACCACAGGCTTAATTGGCAAGCTGTATTTAGTTGCAAACTCAAAGTCACGCTCATCGTGTGCAGGAACTGCCATTACAGCACCTTCACCATAAGTTATGATCACATAGTTCGCCACCCAAACAGGCAATTTTTCTTGTGTAATCGGATGAGTTACAAATTCACCCGTCGCCATCCCTTTTTTCTCTTGGGTTGCGATATCTGCTTCGTTCGTACCACCTTTTTTACACTCTTCAATGAATGCTTGTAGCTCAGGATTGTTTTTTGCAGCTTTTTGAGCAATAGCATGCTCTGGCGCTACCGCAACATAAGTTGCACCCATCAATGTGTCTGGACGAGTCGTAAATACACGAACAACTGAATCATTTTCATAAGGGAAACCAATTTCCATCCCTTGTGATTTACCAATCCAGTTTTTTTGCATGATTTTTACTTGCAACGGCCAATCCGTTAACAAATCTAAATCTTCTAATAATTCTTCTGCATAATCTGTGATTTTGAAGTAATACATTGGGATTTCACGGCGCTCAATTTCAGCACCTGAACGCCAGCCTTTACCATCGATCACCTGCTCATTGGCTAATACTGTTTGATCAATTGGATCCCAGTTCACAATGCCATTTTTACGGTAAATCACACCTTTTTCATATAACTTCGTAAAGAACCATTGCTCCCAACGATAATAATCAGGCTCACAAGTTGCTAATTCTCTATCCCAATCAAAACCAAAACCTAATAATTTCAATTGATTTTTCATGTACTCAATATTTTTTTGAGTCCACTGATAAGGTGATACTTTATTGTCGATCGCAGCATTTTCAGCAGGCATACCAAATGCATCCCAACCCATTGGCTGAAGCACATTAAAGCCTTTCATCGTCATATAACGACTCATTACATCGCCAATTGTATAGTTGCGCACGTGCCCCATATGCAGTCGGCCCGATGGATACGGGAACATAGAAAGACAATAGTAATTCTCTTTCCCTTCTACCTGATCTGCAACTTTAAAGGTTTGGTTGGTTTCCCAATAGGACTGTGCTGTTTTCTCAACATCTTGGTGATGATACGCTGGTTTCATACGACAATATTCCAATCTATTCAATTAAACAAAGAAAACGGTCATTCTACCTTATTTTAATGATCATTGTGCGTTTTCTCCATTGCTTTTGTATCATTTTTAATCAGCACAAAAACCATACAATTCATTGATTCTTAAAATATTTATTAAATCGTAATTGTTTTTATATGAGAATTATTACTATTTATTAATGATTACTATTAACATTTGATATTTTTATTGATACAATCGATTCAACAAAGAAATGAATTTAACCAAATATATATGCAAGCGATCAAAAATCCACAGAGTTAACTCATTGCTCCCTGAGATAACCCTGAATTATCCTGAAGTGTCCCCCTCTCTTCTAGATAATGTTTGATAACCTCTTTAATCAAATACTCATCTCTCCAGATCGCTTGCATATATTCTTAAACATTCAACTCATAATAACTATAAGTCCTTTTTCACATTCTTACAGCTTCATGATTTTTCATGAAGCTTTTCTTTTATCTGTGCTATTTAAAATTTGATAAATATCACAAAACCAGCAAAGCATTGTTTCATAATTGAAACATTAAAAGCAATTATTATCCCTTATAATGCACAACATCAATCTAATTATTACAAGGAACTTAAATATTATGAGTACTTATAGAATTTTACGCAGCGAAGATCGAGGCTTTGCACCACATGGCTGGTTAAACAGCTATCACTCATTCAGCTTTGCCAATTATTACAATCCTGAATGGATGAACTTTGGCGCTTTGCGTGTCATCAATGACGATACTGTTAGCGGTGGCCGTGGCTTTGGCGCTCATCCTCATGACAACATGGAAATCATCTCTATTCCTTTATCAGGCGACCTTGCTCATAAAGATAGCAATGGTAATGAAAAAGTGATTAAAAGTGGTGATATTCAAGTCATGAGTGCTGGCACAGGCATTGTTCACAGTGAATATAATGCGAATAAAGATAAAGACGTAAACTTCTTACAAATTTGGATTTTCCCGAATGAAAAGAATGTCACACCTCGTTATCAGCAAAAAACCATCAACTTTGATAATAGCCGCAACAACTTCCTGACATTGCTTTCACCAGATCGCGATGCAGAAGAAAGCGTTTGGATTCATCAAAATGCTTGGATTTCTTTAGCTACTATTACCGCTGATGAAGCTGTTGCATATCAAAAGCATGATGAGAACAATGGTACATTTATCTTTGTTTTAGAAGGCGATGTTGTTGTCAGAAATGAAATTTTATCGACAAAAGATGCCATCATGTTTAATGATTTATCTCAATTTGATGTGTTAACAGGGAAAAATCCTGCAAAAGTATTGATCTTAGAAGTTCCGATGAATGCCTAAAATCTGAAATCCTGAATCGCTGCGTTTGAAATTAATGTTTAAATCTAAAATTGAAACGCCATAAATGCGATCCATATCTTTATGAAAAGGTGGCAAAGGATTTTGAGCGATCACTGATCGTATCAAATCCTTTGTTTTTTCATCCAATAAATCAAATGCCATTTGAGCAGACTCCATAACTTCAACCCCATAACAATCAGGTGCTACATTTGCAAAAGATGATGTGGCTTCAGCAATACTATCTGTAAAAGGCACATACGGCTTAATGTCATAAATTGGTGTTCCATTCACTAAATCATGCCCAGAAACTTTGATCTTGACATTGTCATAATCAATTTCAATGATCTTCACTGCAGACAAACCTAATCCATTGGGTCGATAAGGGCTTCTTGTCGCAAATACACCCATTTTTTGATTACCCCCCAAACGCTGAGGACGAACTTTAGCATCGCCCGTCCATTCATTTTGATGAAAACCAAAAATAAGCCAAATATGGCTATAATTCGCCAATCCATCCAGAAAATTTTTAGATTGATAAGGCGCTAACAACTGTATTTCAGCTTCAGCCGAATTCACTATTCTTGCTTGTCGAGGAATGCCAAATTTTTCTGGAAAACATCCTTCAATGATCGCAATCGGCTCAATATTCATTACTCAGGAAATCTCGCAACGAATTCATCTTCAGTTAATATTGTCACGCCAAGCTCTTCAGCTTTAGCCAATTTAGAACCTGCTTTTTCGCCAGCCAACAATACCGTGGTATTTTTAGAAACTGAACCTGCTACTTTTGCCCCCAAAGCCAATAGCTTATCTTTGATGCTATCGCGCGTAAATTGATACAAAGTACCTGTCACAACCCAAGTTTCGCCAAATAAAGGTAAATCGCCTTGATGCTCTTTAGACGCTGGATATTGAATCTCAACAAACTGAGTCAATCTTTCCAATAATTTTTGATTCGTTTCATTTTGGAAAAATTCCACCAAATGATTCGCCATCACCGGCCCAATATCGTCAATTTTTTGGAAGTTCTCAGCTGTTTCTACTTGCAAAGATTCTAATGTCGCATAATTATCTGCCAAAACTCTTGCAGTTGCCTCACCAATCTCTCTTATGCCTAATGCATATAAAAATGAACTGAATTTAGGTGTTTTACTGCCATTGATGCTGGCTAAAATATTATCTGCTGATTTATCACCCATTCTTGGTAACTCTAATAATTGAGTTTTTTCTAATTCGTATAAATCTGACGGATCAGTTACCAAATCTTCGTTCACAAAGATTTCTAGCCATTTTTCACCCAAGCCTTCGATGTCCATCGCTTTACGTGACACAAAGTGCTTCAAGCGCTCTATTCTTTGAGCCTTACAACTGAATCCACCTGTACAGCGTGCAACAGCCTCTCCTTCCACTCGAACAATAGGCGAATCACAAACTGGACAATTTTTAGGGAAAATAATAGGAGAAACATAATCAGCACGATGCTCTAAAACCACACGGATAACTTGAGGAATCACATCACCTGCTCTACGAATCATTACTTCATCACCGATCATTACTTGTAATCGGTTAATTTCATCTTCATTGTGCAATGTCGCATTCGACACCATAACACCTGCAACATTTACAGGCTCTAATCTAGCAACTGGTGTAATCACACCTGTTCGACCCACTTGAAAATCCACAGATAAAACAGTCGTTCTTGCTTCCATCGCTAAAAATTTATGGGCAATCGCAAATCTTGGCGCTCTTGAGACAAAACCTAGCTTTTCTTGCAAATCATATTGATCAACCTTATAAACAACACCATCAATCTCATAAGGCAATGCATCACGCTCTGCTAATATTTTTTCTTGATACTCAATCAATGCTTGAACACCATTTGCGCTTTCATTCAAAGGACACACAGGCAAACCAAATGATTGTACAGCAGATAATGCTTCTGAATGTTTTGTAAACTCCTGAGGATTTCCTTCGATCACACCGATCCCATAAGCATAAAAACTCAATTGTCTATCTGCTGCTATCTTTGAATCCAATTGACGAATACTACCAGCCGCTGCATTTCTAGGATTGGCAAATGGCTTTTCACCTTTTTTTAGTCTTGCGGCATTCAAGCGATCAAAAACTGCTCTTTTCATGAAAGCTTCACCGCGAACTTCTAATCTCGCAGGGAATTCACCATGTAAAAACAATGGAATGCTTTGAATGGTTTTTACATTTTCAGTGACATCTTCACCTTGCACACCATCACCGCGCGTTGCAGCTCTCACTAACGCACCATTTTCATACAGAATACTGATGGCTAAACCATCCAATTTCGGCTCTGCCCAATAAGTCAAAGTAGCCAACTCTGCTGATGTGAGTTTTTCACGAATGCGCTCATCAAATTTTCTAACATCCTCGTCATTAAATGCGTTATCCAACGACAACATTGGTACTTCGTGCGTAACTTGATCAAATGCTTTTAAGATTGTTCCACCAACTTTATAAGTCGGTGAGTTTGGCAAAATATAATCAGGATACTCACTTTCTAAATGTTTTAATTCTAAAAAGAGCTGATCAAACTCTGAATCGGTCAATTCACTTTGATCCAACACATGATAATTATAATTCTGACGATTAATCTCAGTCAACAGCTCTAAAATACGTGCTTTAATTAAATCATTCATAATTGCTTCCTTTAATATATTGCCCAATAAAAAATGTTCTTAAAAACTTAAGAACATTTTCTAGTATTACTAATAATCATTCTCTATCGATTAGTGTAAAGCTCGATGTTTCGCCCAAGCTTGCTGTTCCATCTCACTCACATCGACTAATAATTGTTTGATGTAATTTTCATCCACTGGTCTTTGATTTTCATCCAACAAATCACCGCCTAATTCATTACCAAAATAGGCAGCTGCTTGTAATAGATGCTGCACTGTATTCATTTGTGAATCAGGGCCAGGAATTTGTGCGAAAAATAATAAGCCTGGAATGTCTGTATCTAAAATATCAGGATCATCAAAACTACCTGGATGAATCATATGGGCAATGCTAAACATTGGCTCATCGCCTTGATAAGTTGTGACTATCTTTTGTAAAAAGCCTTCACCACCCACCATTAATTTCATATCAGCAGCAACTTCTAAAACTTCCTGACCAATATATGGTTGGTCATCAGGTGCTCTTAAAATCAATGCAACTGTGCGAACAGCCGCTGGTCTTGCAAATTCACCTTCCGTTGTTTTTTTAGAAGATTGCTCTTTAGAGCTTGTAAAGCTCTCTTTCAAACACGCAAAGAAGCTTTTCTTAGGCTTCTCTTCAACTTCATCTGTTTTCGAAGGTGCTCCTTCATCATCAAAAAGATCATAATTATCAGCTTTCTTGGTAGAAGATTGGATCAACTCTTCTTCCACAATCTCTTTTTCAGCATTTGGCAACACAGCCTCATCATCAGAATAGTAATCCTGATCATCTTCATGGTCTTTTGGTAGCTCTTTTTGACTAAATTCTGAAAAGCTATTATCGATATGCGGTTCAATTCTGTCGCTTTCTTCTTCGATTTGTCTTTTCAAAACAAACCAATAGACAATGCAACCAACAATGACGAGTAATAAAATTATAGATCCTATTGATCCGTTCATGTTTTTTTCCTTATATGCGTTTTCTATATGCTGACAATCGTAGAGATTTTCTAACCGCTTATCATACTAAAAAATTAACATTCCAACTATTTAATCTTAGCGTTTTGAATCATCCATTCCAACCACTGTTGCGGTGAAACGATCAAAAATAGTTTGATTCAATCCTCGCTTATCATAAGCACCCATAATGAATATGCCCAATAAAATCAATAAACCTATGATATTCAAAACAATCGTTAATAGAAAAAATGCAACGATCATATAAACCTGTCTAAGCGCCGCTTGTTTCAAAGATATTTTTGGTGAAACTAATGAATAAAGTTTTAACTTAAACAATCTTTTACCAAAAGTACCTTTATATTTTCCATCGAGCAAAGCAAAATAAGCAACTTGCACTGCAAATACAAAGAATAAAACTTGCATGATTACACTAGCAAAATCATCATTCGTCATGTAGCTATCAACAATGTCTCGGATCTCATTTTGAGTCGTCGCACCATTCACAGCAACCGACAATTCATGAATTAATGTCGTATTAATAATACCGATCGGCGCTAAAACGAGTTCCAACAAGAAGTTTGCCGCAATCATACAAATGATCAAATCAATTAAATATGCCACCAATCTTTTACCCATTGCTGCTGGGATAATTTTTATGATCGTTTTTTTAGGCTCATCAGCTTTGACACTTTCAAAAGATTCTTGAATCTTAGCAAATGCTTCTTCAATTAACTGTTCCGCTTCTTGCTCTACATGTTCAACTTTTTCTTCTACTTTTGTTTCTAAAGTAATCGGCTCAATGACAATCACTAAACCAAGATCACCTAAATAATCGCGGATATATTCAGCCTCTGCTAAGGTCGCATCTTTCTTTACAATCGTTTTTTCATTGCTAAACCATGCTGCAAAAAAGTCATCCTCTTTCTGATAAGCACCTGCCAAAGCTCTAATAGCTAGCTCTTTAGAATGCCCTTCTTTTAATTCCCCATAAAACAGCGCCTGATATCTTTTTTGCTCCACTATATATCCTTCAATGTATTTAGCTTATTTAGCATCGCCCCATTTATCCATTAGGTTATGCTCTATGTTTAGTTGATCTAGAATTCGTGCCACCATGAAGTCGATAATATCATCCACAGTTTTTGGCATATGATAAAAGCCTGGATTTGCAGGCATAACAATTGCACCAGCTTCTGAGAGTGTCAGCATATTTTTAATATGAATACTGTTCAATGGTGTTTCTCTGAGTACAAGTATTAGCGGTCTACGCTCTTTAAGCATTACATCTGCTGCTCGCTCAATCAGATTATTGGATTGAGCTGTAGCAACCGCGCTTAATGAACCTGTGGTCGCAGGAACAATCACCATTGCTCTAGATGCATTAGAACCAGATGCCATTGGCGCACTCCAATCTTCAACACCATAAACTTCCATTAAAGATGGATCATCGCATTTAACCAATGACAAAAGACGCTCTTTTTGTACCTGCGGCTGATTACCAAGCTGAATATCCATTTCCATTGCAAATACTAAAAGCGCTGCTTTGCTAATCACAACATTTAATGGATACCCAGAAGAAAGAAGAACTTCAATCAATCGCAAACTATACTGAACGCCTGACGCGCCTGTAATTGCGATTGAAATACGTTCTTTCTCTTTAAATTTACGCATTTTCAATCTCATTTAAGTTATCTTGTGCAAAGTCATAAGACTTACCACAAAATTCACACGTCACACTCACTTTTCCTTCTTCTGCAACGATTTCATTCAACTCTTCTGAAGATAATTGTTTCAATACATTAATTGAACGTTCTCTTGAACACTGACAATGAAAGTGTAATGGTTCTTCTTCAAACAGACGCAAATCATCTTCAGAATATAAGCGATACAATAATGTCTGAGAATCCAATTCTTTTAACTCTTCAGCAGTCACAGTTTCTGCTAGATGGCAAATGCGATTATAAGCATCTTCATCTTCCATTTCGCCTGGAATGCGTTGAATCAACAAACCACCTAAGCTGTCTTGAGTATTACGCAAGAAAAGAGATGTTCTTAATTGCTCTGATGTTTCAAAGTAACGTTCAATCGCTGCGCTGATGCTGTCATCCATTAATGGAATCACACCTTGATAACTGCTATCAATTGAATGTGAGTTTTCAATAGTTATTACAACGCGACCATCTTTCGTTAACTCTTTAAATGTTGCATCTGCTGGCAAGTTTTCATCATATGTAGCTGTTGCACGAAAACCACCATCATGTGTAATTTGCACAACCAACATATTCAAAGCACCTGTTGCTTCGATTTGAAGAGTCATTTTACCTTCAATTTTAATCGTTGCGCTCAATAATGCTGCTGTTGCAACAAGCTCACCAAGATATTTTTGAACAACTTCAGGGTAAGCGCGTCTATTCAAGACTTCTTGCCAAGAAGTTGTTAATTTGATGCGCTCACCACGAATCGGAAGATTATCAAATAAAAATCTCTGAAGCATGTTTACGTCGTTGTGCATGATCTCACCTTGAAGTAGAACTTAAAAATGTTAAGTATACTACATCATTTCATTTTTCGGTTGTGTCACATGCACACTTAATACTCTACGATCATCCACTTCCGTTGCAGTGAAAAGATAACCTTGCAACTCTAATGAATCTCCTACAGCTGGAACATTATCAAAGATTTCAACCAACAATCCACTTAAAGAGCTGTAGTCATCATCTTCATCCACAAGACCGCGTACGCCTAATGTTTGCTCAACCAAATGTAGATCACAAGAGCCTGCCATTACCCATTCATTTTCGCCGACCGTTTCAATGGATGCTTTTTCATCTTCATCTGGGAATTCGCCAGCAATGGCTTCGATAATATCTAATAATGTAATCACACCATGAATCGAACCGAAATCATCGGTCACAATCACCATATGAGCATTGGTATGACGGAAAATTTCCATCATTTTTAATACTGTCGTTGAACGGTGAGAATAAATGGCTTGCTTGATCGTTTTTTCTCGATCCAATTCACCAGATGTCATCAGATCAGAAATAATGTCTTTCGCACGAGCAACACCAATGACTTGATCTAAATTACCATCACACACTGGGAAATAGTTATGTGGAATGTCTTTAATCTGCTCTAAAATTTCATCTTTTGAATCATTAATATTGATCCATGAAATATCATTTCTTGGCGTCATAATTGAACGAATCACACGGTCACCCAATGTTAAAACACCGCTAACCATATTTCTTTCATCTTTACCAAATAGCTCTTCTTCTTCCGAATCTAATTGTTTCTCTTCAGCTTGCTCTTCCTCTTCTTCATCTTTTTCATTGCTTCTAAGCATTTTCAAAACAAGATTAGCAGCACGCTCACGACGTGAGTATTTGCTCTCTTGTTTTAATAAATTACGATGAATTAATTGGTTGATTAGCTCAATGAATACAGAGAAACCAATTGCAGCATAAATATAGCCTTTCGGCACTTCTATGCCAAAGCCTTCCATTAATAAGCTTAAGCCGATCATCAACAAGAAGCTTAAACATAAAATAACAATCGTTGGATGACGATTAACAAAATCTGTCAAAGGTTTAGCTGCAAAGAGCATTAACCCCATAGAAATGGTTACAGCTGCAATCATCACATATAAGTGATCAGCGATACTCGCGGCAGTAATAACAGCATCGAAGGAGAATACTGCATCTAATACAATAATTTGGACAACGATCGGCCAGAATTTTGCATAACCTTTAGATTTACCTTCATCGATGACACCGCCCTCAATTCTCTCATGTAATTCTTTAGTGGCTTTTTGTAATAAGAATAATCCACCAAAAATCATGATCAAATCACGCACAGAAAATGGATGATTAAAGATAGGATCTGTAAATACTGGGGTCGTCAGCGTGATCAGCCACGTAATAATCGACAATAAGCCAACCCTCATGATCAAAGCTAAGCTTAATCCTGTTATTCTGGCTTTATTTCGTTGGTGAGGAGGAAGTTTATTGGATAAAATTGCGATAAATATTAGGTTATCAATCCCTAAAACAATTTCTAAAACGATTAAAATGAGAAGCGAAACCCATATCGACGGGTCTAGCAAAACTTCCATATATTTCCTCTAAAGTGGCAAATGAAGCGTATAATGTGCAACACTTTCTTTTTGAACGCAAATTATTTTACAATAATTCACATACCTTAATGTGTGATTTGGAGATTATTAATTCGTATGAACAAAGCAGTACCAACCGCTCACACGCCAATGATGCAGCAATATCTCAGCATCAAATCCTCTTACCCAAACATGCTACTTTTTTACCGAATGGGAGATTTTTACGAACTATTTTTTGATGATGCCAAAAAAGCCGCAAAGCTACTAGACATCACACTAACAGCTCGTGGTCAATCAGCGGGCGAACCTATCCCAATGGCTGGTATTCCTCATCACGCTTCTGAAAGTTATTTAGCAAAGCTTGTTCGTGCGGGTGAATCTGTTGCAATTTGTGAGCAAGTGGGCGAAGTTCCTGCAAAAGGCCCTGTGAATCGTGAAGTTGTGCGTGTATTGACGCCTGGCACACTCACAGATGATTATTTATTGGATACTAAAAAAGATAATCAAGTGGCTGCACTCGCTTTTGCTAATAATCAATGGCTTTTATCTTGGCTTGATCTTTCAAGTGCTCGTTTTATGCTGACTGATCCTTTAACTGAAGCAGAGCTTTTATCAGAACTTATCCGCATTCAGCCTTCTGAATTGGTTATTCCTGAAGATTTATCCATCCCCGAATCCATACAGAAAATCACCATTGTTCAAAAATACCCAGATTGGCATTTTGATCTTGAGCGCAATTGTGAAAAATTACTGAATCACTTTAAACTTCAATCATTGCAAGGCGTTGGCTTAACCAATCAATCTTTGCCAATTATTGCAGCAGGTGCATTACTCACATACGCCAAAGAAACTCAAAAAAGTGAACTCGAACACATTACCACGCTATTCATTGAGAATATCGATGATGCACTTATTTTAGATACGACCACTCGTAAAAATCTAGAGATTGAAAGAACCCTCAGCGGTGGTACAGATCATACATTGCGTAATTTGATTGATCATTGCCAAACAGCAATGGGTTCTCGCTTGCTATCTCGCTGGCTCAATCGCCCATTGCGCGATCAGCGATTGCTCAATGAGCGCTTAGATTTAACAGAATGCATGGAACATCATTTACATCTGTTAAAGCCATTATTAAAACAAATTGCAGACATTGAGCGTTTAACCACCCGCATCTCACTCAAATCAGCTCGACCAAGAGATTTAATCCAGCTCAAAGAGAGCTTAAAGCAGATACCTGAACTAGAAAATATTATTCAACAATCAGACTCAATCAAAGCCATTAATCCTTCTTGGTTACAAGATTTAGTGGCTCATCCTGAATTAGTGACCTTATTAGAAAAAGCGATTGTTGATGAACCACCTGTATTGATTCGTGATGGCGGTGTTATTCGTAAAGGCTACAACGCAGAACTCGATGAATTATTGGCATTGAATCACGAAGGCAAAAACTTCTTACTTCAATTAGAAGAAGATCAGAAAAAATTAACAGGAATTCAGCAACTCAAAGTTGGCTATAACCGCGTGCATGGTTACTACATAGAAGTGCCGACACAATTTGCTGATCAAATGCCGACAGAGTACGTTCGTCGCCAAACATTGAAAGGCGTCGAAAGATATATCACACCTGATTTAAAGCAGTTTGAAAATAAGATTCTACATGCCAAAGAAAATGCACTCGCATTAGAAAAACAGCTATGGGATCAATTGCTCGATAAACTCGCACCTTATGCAACGCCACTTCGCCTATTGAGCGATGCAATTGCACATATCGATATTTACACTAACTTCTGTGCGCTCAAAAATTCTTTAAATTGGAATCGTCCACAGTTTAGAGCGGAAATCGGTATTGAAATCAAAAATGGTCGCCATCCAATTGTCGAATCTACCATTTCTCATCCTTTCATTGCCAATAGTACTTCCCTTTCGCCATCTGAGCGTATGCAAATTGTTACAGGCCCTAATATGGGTGGTAAATCTACCTATATGCGCCAAACAGCATTGATTACATTGCTAGCTTATATTGGCTCATGTGTGCCTGCTGATTCTGCAATTTTAGGTCCTGTTGATCGCATCTTTACTCGAATCGGTGCCCAAGATGATTTGTCCTCAGGCCAATCAACATTCATGGTTGAAATGCTAGAAACTGCAACAATCCTGCATTATGCGACGCCTAAAAGTTTAGTGTTAATGGATGAAGTCGGACGCGGCACATCAACATTGGATGGATTATCACTAGCTTGGAGTGCCGCTGTTTATTTAACGACGCAATTGCAAGCATTGACGATTTTCGCGACCCATTACTTTGAAATGACTGAGTTGGAAAATCTATACCCTGAAATTGTTAATCTTCATTTAGATGCCATTGAGCATAAAGATCAAATTATTTTTATGCACTCGGTGAAAAAAGGTGCAGCATCGAAGAGCTACGGCTTGCAAGTTGCTGCACTGGCTGGTATTCCTAATAAAGTTATCGATATGGCAAAACAAAAATTGCATGAATTGGAAAATTCATTTGCGATTGCCACATCACAAAAAACAAAACAATCCCCACAAGTACAAACGGAGCTTCTACTATTTGAAGAACCAAAGCATCCTGTGATCGATCAATTGGAAAACATCAATATTGATCAACTCACACCTCGTGAAGCACTCAATCTTCTCTATGAATTAAAAGAAAAGATATAAATTACAAATCTTATGGAGCAAATCATGTTAAATCACAATGTATTACTTGGTATCGCAGCTATTCAAGATGAAATGATCGAAATTCGCCACCAGTTGCATAGTCACCCTGAATTGGCGTATGAAGAAGTTAAAACGAGCGAGCTTGTTGCAACCTTATTGAAACAATGGGGTTATGAAGTTACTCGTGGCTTAGGGATTACAGGTGTTGTTGGTCAATTAAAAAATGGTGATGGACCAACGATCGGTTTTCGCGCAGATATGGATGCTTTACCAATCGATGAAAAAACAGATTTGCCTTATAAAAGTAAAATTCCTGGAAAAATGCATGCTTGTGGCCATGATGGACACACAGCAACATTGTTAACCGCAGCACGTTATTTGGCAGAAAATCGCAACTTTAAAGGTACAGTAAATGTGATTTTCCAACCTGCAGAAGAAGGTTATGCAGGTGCTCAAAAAATGATTGATGATGGTTTATTTGAGAAGTTTCCATGCGATGCAGTATTCGGTTTTCACAATATGCCAGGTTACGAAACAGGTCATTTTGGTTTTTGCCCAGGTGCTGCAATGGCTTCTGCTGATACTGTCAACATCACTGTTAAAGGTAAAGGTGGTCACGGTGCACTTCCTCATACAAGCGTAGATCCAATTGTAGTGGCGTCTTCTATTGTTATGGCATTGCAATCCATCGTGTCTCGTAATGTGAATCCTTTAGAAACAGCGATTATTACAGTCGGCATCATCAATGCGGGTATTGCACACAATATTATTCCTGATGAAGCACATATGACTTTGACCGTTCGCACGCTCAATTCAGATGTACAAGATTTGGTTGAAAAACGCATCATCGAAACGGCTGAGTTCCAAGCAAAAAGCTATGGTGCAACGGCTGAAGTTGAATACATCAGATCATATCCAGTATTGAATAACACAGCGAAAGAAACTGCTTTTGCAGAGCAAGTTGCACAAGAGTTTTTGGGTAATGAGTATGTGATCGAAAATATGCCACCCATCACAGCCAGTGAAGATTTTGCATTCATGCTTCAACAATGTCCTGGCAGCTATATTTTTGTAGGTAATGGTGTTAATAGCGCGAATGGTTGCTCTTTACATAATCCTGGCTATGATTTTAACGATGAAATTCTACCTGTTGTTGCCTCTTATTGGGTCAAATTAGCAGAAGCTTATCTTAAAGCTTAAATACTCTACAATTTTTGACTAGCAGCATTAATATTTTATTGATATTGTATTGAGGCTGCTCAGTGGTTTGAGCAGCTTTTATATGTGGGGTCATAAAATAATGTTAAACAATACAACAACTTCACCAATTTTACTGTACGGCACAAGTGATTGCCATTTATGTGAAGAAGCCATGGAGATACTTCAGCAAAATCATATACCTTATGAATTTATTGATATCGCCCATGACAACAATTTGGTTGAACAGCTTGGCTGGTTCATTCCTGTCATTAAACTCAATGATGAAATGATTAAAAGCCCAATAGACTGGAATGCTGTTCTGCCTGAGATCAAAGAAAGCTTGAACATTGAGTGATAGTCTTTTGTGATAAATCTATGATTAGCTCGTCTGTTAATGCACCACCCGAAACGGTCGGATCATAAGAGACGAGCTTTAATGCATTAAAAGAGAGCGCAATATTTTTCTCTATTGGAAACTCTTGCAATACTTTCATAATCATATCGGTTGCCCACTCAGCGTTATAAAGCCCTACCGTTACATGCGGAAAATAACTGTAACTCTCTTCAAAGTGATCATTTTTAGATAATGCATCGTGCAAAATATTCAAAATTCTATAATGATCCAAAACTTCAAAGCCTGGTGCAATTGCATAACTAATCAAAATATTTTGAATTTCAGCTTCAATGGATTTCAATGATAAATCGAATACTCGCTCAATATCCTGCCGAATAATCTCAGTCGTATAATCATCGATATAATTCTTTTCAGGCATCAAAAAGCCACATGGCGCAATTGTAATGTGTGGCTTTCTTAAATAATCATTAATCAGATATTTTGATAAATAGCGCTGTGCAAGATGATATCGCTTTAAAAATTCCTCATTATTCGGCTCAATCACCCAAACCACATATTTAGGACGACCTTTATGCCATTCATAAAAATCGCCCTCTAGCGGCCCAAATGTTGTTGAGTATTTCAATAGTTCCGAATACATATATTTATTATCCATTATTCTAAATGTAAACGTTTAGCTTCCCATTTACGTGATTTCCAACGCCATGCATTCACTAATCCTCGGATCCATTCATCACATAAAAATCCGATCCAAATGCCCACCAATCCCATTTCTAATACAAAACCAAAATAGTAGCCCACTGGAATCGCCAATCCCCACATGAAAATTAATGCCGTATAAAATGGAAATCTCGCATCTCCCGTTGCTCTTAATGCATTCACCATAACGATATTTTGCGTGCGACCTGGCTCTAATAAGATCGTCAGCAAGAAAATCGGCAATAATATCTGTTTAATCGTTTCATCTTCAGTAAAACTATCCAAGATTAGATAACGCATACAATAGAAAATAATCACCACGATAAAAGTCAGTATCATCCCTGTTCGCAAGCTTTTAAAAGCACGCTTATATGCATCATCAAAGCATGATGCACCCACTAAATGTCCAACCAATATTTCATTACCGATACCGATCGAGATCGCAAACAGCATCAACATATATGAGAGCTGTAAGTAGATATTATGAGCTGCAAGTGCTTCTTCGCCCATTTTGCCCACAAAAGCCAACATCACTAACATTTGCAATGTCCAAGACAGATTTTCACCTGCCGATGGCAAACCAATTTTTAATATCTGCTGAATGATTTTTTTATGAAACTGGAAAAATAGTCGCCATTCTAATTGCACTTTTATGCCAAAGAATAAAAGATAAAAGAGCAATCCAACACCAACAATGCGCCCTAGCAATGTCGAAATTGCAACACCCGTCAATCCCATTTCAGGAAAACCGAATACACCATATAACACAAAAATATTACCAATCACCGTCACAACATTCATGATGAATGAAACAAACATTGGTGCTTTAGAGTGTCCATACACACGCAAACAAGAAGCCAAAATAATTGCAACCGCTTCAAAAATTAAGCAAATACCAATGATATGAAAATAATCATAAGCCATATCAATAATGGCTTCGGGTGTATTCATAGCACCGAGCAATTGGTAGCCAAAAAACCAAATACACAAAAATGTAATGAATCCCAATAACAGATTCAATGTGATGGATAAATGAATCGCTTTACGTGTGATATCGCGATTTCCTGCACCCAAATATTGGGCAACGACAATACTACACCCCACTCCAATAAAGTTTAAAATCGCGACGCTTGTCTCAAAAAATTGATTGCTAGCAGCTGTTGCAGCCACCATTTGCATAGAAACATGGCTGATCATCCATGTATTAATCAATAACGTGACTAAGTGTAAAAAGATGTCGATAAAAATCGGCCAACTAATTGAAAAAAGTGATCTTTCAGTCACGATATGGTTTTGAGCTACAGACATAAAATTATTTACTAATCATTTAAATCAAGCATTATATACAGTTAATTTTTCTTTCCCATCGCTTTCATACATAATCTTTTAATTGCTTTAATGTTACAATTGATGGCACCGCATATTCGCCGTTTTATACTATATAAAGGAATTATTTTATGAGTGAAGTTAAAGCACGCCCCAATATATTTTTATCTGCTATTGGTTGGTTTTTCTTAGTGTTTGTCAGTTTTGTGGTTTCAAGACCTTCGCTGCTTTACCCAATCTCCTTCATTCCAGTTATTACCGTTTTATTGTGCTACTCCCTCTACACTGAGCACCCTTCTTTCAGAAGAATCGCTTTAGCATTAGGCGCTATTTCCTTTACTTTCTGTGCATTTACCTTGATTTCATCTTCGTATATGACATCTCTACCAGGCAACTTGCTAGATTTAGAATTTAATTATGGATATATGCTTCTATTAACCACTTGGTTATTTGTCATCATCAGTGGCTTTATCACTACTATTTTCATTTTAGTTAAAATCATTCATAAGCATTCTTCTGCTATGCTGATGTTTTTAGCTAACTTCATTATTTTCATTGCAGCATTCTATTTCTTCCGTTGGTTTATCCCATATATGCTACAAAGCTAAAAAAGAAATAAAAATGATCAATAATGAGAGATATTGCAAGATTATCTCTCATTAGCTTCTAGCAAAATATTTTGATATAGGCACTTTGAAACAAAATTGCAGTATCAGCAAAAAAATTAAAATAAAATTTTACAAAAAAGTATGAAATACATTCAAAATTACAAAATAATTATCATTAATCCAATATAATAAATACGCAATAACAACAAACATAGTTACATATAATTTTATTATTTAATAACGGGAGTTACTATGAACAATAATATGCAAAATCCCTCTAACTTTGATCAAGCTTGGGCTGACTTTAAAGGCACAGAATGGAAAGATAAAGTCGATGTTCGTGATTTTATTCAAAATAACTATACACCTTATTTGGGTGATGATTCCTTCTTAGCTGCACCAACAGATCGAACCAAACAAGTATGGGCTGAGCTTTCTGAGCTATTAGCAAAAGAACGTGCGTGCCCAGGTGGGGTTTTAGATGTTGCTGATAATGTTGGCTCCCGCATTGATGCATTTGGTCCTGGTTACATTAATAAGGATTTAGAAAAAATCGTTGGTGTACAGACTGATGCACCTTTGAAACGTGGCATCTTCCCTAACAGTGGTTTTCGCTTAGTTGCCACCTCCTTAGAAGAAATTGGCAGAACGCTCAATCCTGAGATTGAAGATATTTATACTCATTATCGCAAAGACCATAACCAAGGTACTTTTGATATTTATGACTCTGTGATTCGTGCTTGCCGTTCTTCTGGCGTTATTACTGGATTACCTGATGCTTATGGTCGCGGCCGTATTATTGGTGACTATCGTCGTGTTGCATTATATGGTGTAGATTTCCTAATCCGCGCTAAAGAAGCTGAAAAGAATGAAACTGATAGCTGGGAATTCAACGAAGAGACACTACGTTTACGTGAAGAGCTCTCTGAACAAACTCGTGCTTTTAATGAATTAAAAAGCATGGCAATGTCTTATGGCTTTGACATTAGCCATCCAGCAGAAACAGCTCAAGAAGCGATTCAATGGACTTACTTTGCTTATTTAGCTGCAACGAAAGAACAAAATGGTGCAGCAATGTCATTCGGGCGTGTATCAACATTCTTAGACATCTATATTGAGCGCGATCTTAAAGCTGGCAAAATCACCGAAAACGAAGCACAAGAACTCATTGATGATCTAGTCATTAAATTACGTATTATCCGTTTCTTACGTACTGAAGATTACAACCAATTGTTCTCAGGCGATCCTACTTGGGTTACAGAATCCATCGGCGGTATGGGTAAAGATGGGCGCACATTAGTTTCTAAAAACAGCTTCCGTTTCTTGCACACTTTATATAACTTAGGCCCTGCACCTGAGCCAAACTTAACCGTATTATGGTCAACAAAATTACCACAAGGATTTAAAGACTTCTGTTCTAAAGTTTCGATTGAAACAAGCGCGATTCAATATGAATCAGATGACTTAATGATGCCTAAATGGGGTGATGATTATGGTATTGCTTGCTGTGTATCAGCAATGGCAATCGGTAAACAAATGCAGTTCTTCGGTGCGCGTGCAAACTTAGCAAAAGCGCTACTTTATGCTATCAACGGTGGTGTTGATGAGAAATCAGGCA
>CANRJJ010000007.1 GCA_947630895.1 uncultured Wohlfahrtiimonas sp.
TGTGCCAAGAATATTCAAGCGATTGTGAAAACTAAAAAGACAGAATTACTCTTTTTGGCGCTCTTCTTACGCTTATTAAAAACTGGTGGCCGTGCTGCAGTAATCGTGCCTGATGGTGTTTTATTTGGTTCATCGAAAGCACATAAAGACATTCGCCAACAGATCGTTGAGAATCAAAAATTAGAAGCAATTATTTCGATGCCTTCAGGCGTGTTTAAACCATATGCTGGTGTTTCTACTGCCATTATGATTTTCACTAAAACAGAATCAGGTGGTACGGATAAAGTTTGGTTCTATGACATGCAAGCAGATGGTTATTCATTGGATGATAAACGCAATCAACTCGATAGCGAGAATCATGACAATAACAATATTCCTGACATTATTGCTCGCTTTAAGAATTTAGCAGCAGAAGCGGATCGTAAACCAACAGAACAAAGCTTTTTAGTGGATAAAGCGGACATTGTGGCGAATGGTTATGATTTGTCGATTAATCGCTATAAAGAAGTGGTTTATGAAACTGTTGAATATGAAGCTCCAAGCAAAATCTTAGCGGATTTGGAAGCCTTAGAAGCTGAAATTCAGAAAGGCATGTCTGAATTGAAGGAGCTTTTAAAATAATGAAATATGAGCAATTAGGTAATTTAGTTAAATTAACAAGTGGGTTTGCTTTCAAATCTTCTCTATTTAATACCGATGGCAAAGGATTACCATTAATCAGAATTAGAGATGTTGTTAGAGGATTCTCTGAAACTTATTATTCAGGTGAGTATAAAAAAGATTATTTAATAAAAAATAATGATGCTCTAATTGGAATGGATGGTGAGTTTAATATAGCTTTATGGAAAGGTGAGAAGGCTTTATTAAACCAACGAGTATGTAAAATAGAATCTAATAATGAACTATTAGATCAAAATTACTTAATCAATTTCTTGCCAAAAGCATTAAAAGATATTGAGGACAAAACTCCTTTTGTTACAGTCAAACATCTATCGATTAAAGATATTCAAAATATCCAAATCCCACTTCCCCCACTCGAAGAACAACGCAGAATTGCTGAAATTCTCGATAAAGCGGATGCATTAATCCAAAATCGTAAAAAAGCCATTGAAAAACTCGATGAGCTTTTACAAGCGACTTTTATTGATATGTTTGGGGATCCTGTTACAAATCCAAAAAATTGGCCTCTGGAATTTTGGAAAAACACTTTAACCATTAAAAATGGTCGAAGCCAAAAAAATGTTATCAACCCTAATGGTAAATATCCAATTTGTGGTAGTGGTGGAATCATGGGATATGCAGACGATTGGATTACCCCCGCAGGATCAGTCATTATTGGAAGAAAAGGAAATATTAACAAACCAATTTTAATGAATGAAAATTTTTGGAATGTAGATACTGCATTTGGTTTAGTACCAAATAATAAAACTCTATCTGTGAACTACTTATATTGGTTTTGTAACTTTTATGATTTTGAAAAACACAATAAAACTGTGACAATTCCTAGCTTAACTAAATCTGATCTCTTGGAGATAAAAATACCTTTACCTCCTTTTGAACAGCAAGATTTATTTACAACAATATGTCTTGAGATAGAAGCACAAAAACAAAAAATGCAGGAACAGTTAGAAGTTCAAGAAACTCTCTTTAAATCATTACAACAACAGGCATTCAGCGGACAATTATAATCAACAAAGGATAGATATTATTATGAGTAACTTTCAGTTTTTAGAAGCAGACTTTAAACCCCTAGCAGAAACTGCCAAAGGCGCAGAAAAGCTCGTACATATCTATCCTCAAGCCTCTATTATGTCTGCTCGACACTCTTTGGAAAGATTGCTGTTTTGGCTATATAAATACGACAGAACATTGGTGCAACCTTATGATGCTTCATTGTATAACCTACTTTATGATGCAAAATTTAAAGAAGTTGTGCCTCAGTATGTTTGGGACAAAATGGACATCATCCGCATGGCTGGCAACAAAGCTGTGCATGGTCGCAACTTTAACCAAGTCAGTGCTGAAGAAGCCGTTAAAGTTTTAAGCCAATTGTTTATGATTTATCTGTGGTTTGAACGCACTTACGGCCCTGTTTCTAAAGATCGTTCTCAAGCAATCTTATTCATGCCGCACTTAATTCCTAACCCTGAGCAGGAGAAGGAAAAAGCCGATAAAGAAGCACTACAAAAAGAATCAGATGCCTTTGAAAAAGAGCTCGCTGCTGAACATAAAAAACTTCGTGATCGTGAGCAACAGCTTTTTGAATTATCGGCAAGCTTAGAGGAACGCGAACAATTTTTAGCAAAAATAGATGCTGAATTAGTCCAAAAGCGTGCAGAGATTGAAGCAGCTAAGCTGATTAATAATCAGATTGAAGATACAAATGATTACAACGAAAGCGATACTCGTAAATATAGAATCGATTTATTACTTGAAGAATCAGGTTGGTATTTAGATAAAAATATTAAAGTAGAAGTACCTGTTCATCATATGCCGAACAAGACACACGAAGGTGCAGTGGACTATGTTTTATATGATGCTAATGATCTACCTTTAGCGGTTGTTGAGGCAAAGCGTACATCTATTGATCCAAGAGAAGGACAACAACAAGCCAAGCTATATGCTGATTCTTTAGAAATCGAAACTGGCCAACGTCCAATTATTTTTTATACCAATGGTTATCAAACTCACATTTGGAATGATGTGCAAGGTGGCCCTCCTCGTTTGGTTCATGGATTTTATACGCCAGCAGAACTCAAACGCTTAATGGAAAGACGCAACAATAATCCTGACTTAAGTAGCTTTCCAATCAATCCTGATATTGTGGGCCGTTATTATCAAATTAGAGCCATTCAGGCATCATTAGCCGCTTATCAACGCAAAGAACGTACAAGCTTGCTAATCATGGCTACAGGTACAGGAAAAACACGTACTGCCATTGGTTTAGTGGATGTTTTAATGAAAGCTAATGTGGTGCAGAAAGTACTTTTTTTAGCGGATCGTACATCTTTGGTTAAACAAGCTGCCAATGCTTTTAAAGCTCATTTACCGAACGCTGCCACTGTGAACTTAGTGGAAGAGAAAGAGCAAAATGGTCGCTTATACTTTTCTACTTATCAAACGATGATTGGCTTAATTGATACGATGAATGACGATGGTACTCGTAAATACGGCACAGGAATGTTTGATTTAATCATCATTGATGAAGCACACAGAAGTGTTTATCAAAAATATGGTGAAATCTTTAAATACTTCGACAGTTTATTGCTCGGTTTAACAGCAACACCAAGAGATGAAGTAGATCGTGATACCTATAAGCTATTTGGTTTAGAAAGCGGTGTTCCGACCGATTATTATGATTTAGACAGAGCGATTGCAGATGGTTTCTTAGTGCCACCAAAAGCTTTCTCTGTGCCTTTAAAATTCATGCGTGAAGGCATTAAATATGATGAACTATCTGAGGAGGAAAAAGCTCACTGGGATAGTTTGAACTGGGGAGATGAGGAAGAAATACCTGATGAAGTGAATGCTTCACAAATCAATAAGAAACTCTACAACGATGACACCATTGATAAAATGCTGAAACATTTGATGGAAAACGGTATCAAAGTTGAAGGTGGAGATGTATTAGGTAAAACCATTATCTTTGCCGTCAACCAAAAACATGCCAATTTTATCGCTGAGCGTTTTAATCACCACTACCCTATATATGATGGCAAGTTTGCGAGAGTGGTCACGCATGCCACCAAATATGCTCAAAGCTTAATTGATGATTTTAGTAAAAAGTCTCTGCCTGAACCACAAATTGCCATCTCAGTAGATATGCTCGATACAGGTATCGATGTACCTGAAGTGGTTAATCTCGTATTTTTCAAAGCAGTTCGATCTAAAGTTAAATTTATGCAGATGATCGGCCGAGGCACCCGTTTATGCGAAGATCTATTTGCACCAGGCAGCAATAAATCTGAGTTTTTTATTTTTGATTACTGCTCCAATTTTGAATATTTCAATGAAAATCCACAAGGTGCTGCAACTTCGATTGTTGAGCCCATTAGTCAAAGACTATTTAAAGCGAGAGTTAATATTCTTAATTTATTAAATTCACCTGATTATCAATTGGCTGATGCTGAGACTATGCGTGAAGAAATAAAAGAAATACTCCACTTAGAAGTGGCTGCAATGAATACTGATAATTTCATTGTGCGTTCTGAATTGGAACACGTAGAGCATTTTCAGGTAAAAGAGTCTTGGGATACTTTAGATGAAATTGCAGTTGCAACATTAAGAGAACAGATTTCTAAACTACCTTCTGAGCTACCGCAGGATTCATTAGAAGCAAAGCTCTTTGATATGCTCTGTTATAACTTAATGTTGGCGGTTATAGAGCAAAATCAGCCCATTGATATATATTCAGGGAAAATTATTGAAATTGCAGCTTTACTTGAAGAAAAGGCAAATATTCCAATTGTTGCCGCACAAATTGAATTAATCCAAGACATTCAAACCGAATCATTCTGGGAAGATATTACACTTAGCATTATTGATAATATGCGTAAACGCATTCGTAACTTAGTAAAGCTCATTGAAAAAACCACTTCCACAATCGTTTACACAGAATTAACTGATGAAATTGGTGAAGCTCAATCAATTGAAATACCAATAGTTTCAAGTGGGGTAAATCTTGCTCAATACCGTAAACGAGTTGAAAGCTTTATCAAGGCTAATGAAAATCACGTGACAATTGCAAAACTTAAAAAAGGTTTGCCACTTACAAACTCTGATCTCAATGAGTTAGAGCAATTTGTATTTAATGCCAAAGAAGTTGAGAACAAAGATAAATTCACCGCAAGCTTTGGTGCTGAACAGTCATTGCCACAATTCATTCGTTCTTTAGTGGGCTTAGATAAAGCAGCAGTTCAACAAGCTTTTTCAAAGTATCTCACTGGGACAACGTACAACGAAAAACAAATTCGATTCATTGAAATGATCATCGATCAACTGACTCAAAATGGTGTATTAGATTCAGGCCGCTTATATGAGCAACCTTTCAAAGGCCTCAGCCCTAAAGGCGTAGATGGCGTATTTAACATGAAAGATGCCGATGAAATTTTCAACATAGTAGAGGAGTTGAGTGAGATTAAGATTGCTTAATGTTAAAACCAAATCTCGAAAAATTTTTAGGGGTTGAGTTATAAGCAATATATTTATGTAGAATGATAATCTATGGTAACTCTTAATTATTTGCTATTAAAAAAACTCATGCTATTTTTTTTTTAAATTAAAATGTAGTGAGCACTCTTTATTGACTTCTTCAATATCTAACAAGTTTTCTATAGAGTAACAAATAATAATATTATATTGCTCTGATTTACAATCTGGCGCTTTCTTTATTAACTCATCTATTTTGTGAGAGTTCCTAATAATAATTTCTTGTTTTTGATTTTGGAGATTCTGTATATATAGGGCAAGGTAATTATTAAATTTATTCCGTTGAATAACAGAATTTATAGAAGAATTATCTGCACTGACTCCTCCCAATATATAACTTTTTCCTTTACTTGTTGTGACTGCGGTATTAACTCTAGCTTTTCTTAAATGTTTTATTCCATCTTCATCATAAGTAGCAACTACATTTCCATGTAGTTTATGAGGCTCAAGTAATTGAGGCCAATTATCTTCGATAACATTAATAATTTCTAATTTGGACCAATCTGTTTTATGTTTATATATACCAATTAAATATATATTGCTATTGTCAACTTTAGCAAAAATCAATTCATTTGTGCCTTTTACAAGGCTTTGATATTTGGGATCTGGCTTTGTACCTAAATGAAAATGATGAATACCCCAATGTGAATATAGATCATCCGACGTTCCAGCGATCGCACTATTAATTTTTCTAGATTGATATTTTGTTAATGAGTTTCCTTGTTCACAATCGCTAATAAATTGCCTTAAACCAGCCTGAAGTTCATTATTTAAGCTACATGTCTTGAATTGTTTAGAATAATGTACAACTCTTTTTTGTGGGCTAATTTGCCTAGCTTGCCATTTAAAAAATTCTAAAAGTATTGTGTCATTATCGTCACCTTCACTAAATTTTATATCATTATCTTCAAATAGTTCTTTAATTTGAAAAATTACATCTGACAATAAATCAACTTCTAAGATCACATTAAAATTTTTATACATAATAATTCGGTAATCCTTCTAAAATAAAATTTATCTCTTATGGCCTACAAGTGGCTACTATTTTTATCCGAATAAAAGCTAATAATTAATCATATAGGTCATTACCTCATCTCCTATAGCAAAATAAAAATAGTATAAAAAATAGTAACTATACTAATTTCAACTTATTGATATAAATCGTATATATTATATTTAGTATATTATATAGGGTTATTATTCTTGGTCGGCATTTTCAGAGCGATCGCCTAAACTCGCTGCCCAAGCAACTTTCTGAGTGATTTCAGGTCGCTCTATGCGCCATAAATGATCCAATTCTGCTTTTAATTTATCAAAGCCTTCAGGAGTAATTAAATTTGTTTTCATCAATGACTTTTAACCTTGCCATAAAAATCGCCATGATTACTATTTGTGTAGCAATCATGGCTTTATTAGTGTTTACACGGCTGTCATTTTAATACTTTTATAATTATTATGTTTTTTATCTCTTAAAAGTGATACTTCACTTGTAATGTGTAAGACTTCTGAGTCGACCCGCCTTTTGAATCTCGGCGATTATCATTGTTATATTTATTTCTCCAATACTGCACACCAACGCCCAATTTAAAACCGCCTTCTTCACCGATATCGTGAATATAGTTCAATGTTGCCAATGTTTGAGGCTTTGTATTGATGCCAAAACCATCATCACCCATCGCACCAATGTGATCCACCATTCCCTCAATAGCACCGCGCGAAGACACAGGAATATTCCACAATGCATAAGCTGCATACGTTGTTTTAAAATCAAAGTTTTTGCCAGTAATTGCGTTATGGTTACGCTCTTTATAGGCATCCACGCCGATATTCACAAAACCAACTGGCACAGCTAAATCAACACTGATACCTAAACGCACTTTTTTAGGACTTGGCTTTAAGACGGTATTTTTATGTGCATAATCGATTCGACCATTCACATACCAATCTTTAATCACTGCATTGCTTAAATCAGCGCCCGTTAATACAGATAAAGAAAATGAACGCTTATAAAAAATATAAATTTCAGTCGCACCTTTTCCACTTTCTGTCGGATCAGATTTAGTTGATAACAATAAATCAGATACAAATAAGTTAGTACCAAATCTATCACCGCTGATGTGCGTGAAATTCAATACCGTTTTAGTCACATCTTTTGCATTTTCAGGCTCGCGATATTTATTCCCCCAACTCACTCCTACTGAATTGTCATACCAATCTACTGCGTGCGCATTGTGTAAAAATGCCGTTAACATTAATGCAGAAGCCAAACCGATTTTATTTTTATTTAACTTCATATTGTCCCCTCCCAAGGATTATTTACATTTTTTATTTATTAAAAGTGATAACGTAACTGCAACATGTATGCATTTTCTGTTGAACCTTTACGTGGATCACGACGATTGTCACTACCATATTTATTTCTAAAATATTGATAGCTCACACCCGCTTTTAAGCCTTTGCTAATTTCATGCATATAGCCTAATCTCACGATCGTCATTGGTTTGGTTTCATTGCCAAAACCATCTTTCCCTTGACGACCAATATGGTCAAACATCCCTTCAATCGCGCCTTTTGATGACACAGGGATATTCATACCACCCCAAATTGCATAAGTTGTTTTAAAACTAAAATTCCCAACCGTTAGTCTATTGTGTGTACGATTGTGATAAGCATCCACACCAAGACTTAAGTTACCTTTAGGAATTGCAAAAGTTGTACTGATACCAACACGCACTTTCTTAGGTCTAGTTTCAACCGCAGAGTCTTTACGACCAATGTCGAAACGTGCATTTAAAAACCAATCTTTAAATACAGAGTTACCCAATTTATAACCAGTCAAAGCAGACAATGAAAATGCACGTTTATACAAAGCATAAACTTCTCTTGCACCATCACCATTTCTTGATGGATCTGATTTGGTAGAAAATAACATTTCAGCTACAAATAGGTTGGTACCGAAGCGATCACCACTGATGTGCGTAAAATTGACTGTTGTTTTTGTTACATCACGCGGGTTATTTGGCTCTCTATACTTATTTCCCCATGTCACACCAACTGAGTTGTCTTGCCAATCTAATGCGTTTACATTTTGTAGTAAAACTGTACACATTAGCGCAGACATAATGCCTATTTGTGTTGCTTTTAACTTCATCCCTACTCCCCGAAATCTTTTCGTATTGAAACCTTTGTAATATTCGGATTTTGGCGAAGATAATACCAATGACTTTATCACTACAAACTCATAACCAATTAGCTATATATATCTAAATAGAGTGAGAATAATTACAATAATTCATAGCAGATATATAAATATTTGGTATAGCTCTTTCAAAAAAAACGTCTACTTTAGTACTACATCTCATAGTCTGTAGGAGAAGATTGTGTCAAAAATTGATTGGTATTTACGTTCCCATCTCAAGTTTAAACATTTACAACTGTTAATCACTTTGGATGAGCTTCGTCATATCGGTAAAACAGCTGAGTATCTTAATGTCAGCCAGCCTGCCGTATCGAAAGCATTAACATCATTTGAAGAGGGGTTAAATATACAAATTTTTGAGCGCACCACTCGAGAAATTAAGCCAACTGAAGCAGGTGAATGTTTAATTCGCTATGCACGTTTCATGGTGGAAGAGATGACGAATGTTCGTAAAGAATTAAATAATATTAATAATGGATTATCCACTCGTATCTCTTTGGGTGTATTGCCAATGGTTTCTTTAACATTGGTGCCTGAACTGATCTCAAGATTAGAAACTGGCATGCTCAGCACTCAAGTAGAAATCCAAGAAGGCACAAGCGATACTTTATTGAACCTTCTTAAAAGTAATTCAGTTGATCTCATCATTGGCAATATGACCAAAAAACCTAAAGTTGCGGGTTTATGCTCTGAGTTTCTATTCCAAGACAAAATGTGCATTGCAGTTCGCCAAAGTCACCCATTAGCAAAAATTGATGACATAAAATGGTCTTCATTATCAGGTTACTCAATGATTTTACCACCTGAATTTGCCATTAGCCGAATGGCTATCGAAGAGGCATTAAGCTCCAACAACGTCGAATTTGCCCGCAATTACGTAGAATCTCTTTCCGCATTAAGCAATATTGGTATTTTATTAAAAACAGATGCCTTAGCCTTTATGCCGCGATCTGTTGCAAGCTATTTTATCGAAAAAGAGAGTATCCGAATTCTTCCTTTGAGCTTACACAATGTAACTATTGATATTGGTATATTTTGGTTAGCTGATAAAAAACTCACACCAAGCTTGAAGAAAACCATTGAGCTTCTGAAAGAATCTATTCCCTTACCGAATTAATTGTCATCCAACTGAATCAATAATTGATGAAGCAGTTGCTGCAATGCATCTGTTTCAGATTTTTTCAGTGATTGGATCAAGCTTTTTTCAAGTGCTAAATGCGATGGCGCAGCTTCTTCTATCAACTGTTTACCGTTATCTGTTAACGCCACAATAACGCCACGTCCATCTTCTTTATCGGGAAATCTTTCGATATAGCCATTTTTTTCTAAGCGCTTAATTCGATTAGATAATCCACCCGATGATATTAAAATTAAATCCTGTAATTGGCTTGGCGTTAATTGATGATCATCTGCCCTTAAGAGTGCAGCCAACACATCAAACTCACCCACCGATAGATCATACTGCGCTAAGTTCTCATCCACTTTTCGAGAAATCAATGAGCCTAATCGCACGATGCGACCAATCACTTCAGTGCCTTTAGTATCTATATTGGCATCAAATTTTTGCCAATCTGCAATAATCTCATCAATTAAATCTTCTGACCTTTTCATCACTCACCACGATATATTTTGATCGCTACATAATACATGATGTTACGGTTAATTTATCTTTACCTAAAGATAAATTAACCGTAAACTATCTTCACTGAAAGATATATTTACCGTAGGAAACAAATTAAATGAGTAGAAAATCAGCCATTCGTGGTGCATTATTAACTTTCCAAAAAGATCCCTTTTTTCATCCGATGGAAGAATGCTTGGTTTATAAAGAAGATGCAATCATTGTGATGGAGCATGGAAAAATCATCACTGTGGATGATGCTGATAAAATTTTACCCACGCTACAAGATGTGCCAATTGAAAGATATTTTGACAGCATTATCACTGCTGGCTTTATTGATAGCCATGTTCATTATCCACAAACTGAAATCATTGCATCGTATGGAGAACAGCTCATTGATTGGTTGAATAACTATACGTTCATCGCTGAGCAAGGTTTTAAAGATTATGATCATGCTAAAGAAGTGGCTGAGATATTCTTAAAAGAACAGCATAGAAATGGTGTCACTAGTTCTACCGTATTTTGTACTGTTTTCCCGCAATCAGTGGATGCTATTTTCGAAGAAGCTGAAAAATACAATATGCGCATTATGGCAGGTAAAGTTTGCATGGATCGCAATGCACCAGAAGCTCTGTTGGATACGCCACAAAAGGCTTATGATGAATCCAAAGCGCTCATCGAAAAATGGCATAAAAAAGGTCGTGCTGAATATGTCATTACACCAAGATTTATCCCAACTTCCACTCATGAACAATTAGAAATGGTGGGCAGTTTAGCCAATGAATTCCCTGATACTTTGATTCAATCCCATGTTTCAGAAAATATTGGCGAAATCGCTTGGGTAAAAGAGTTATTCCCTGAAGCTTTAGACTATACAGATGCTTATGATCATTATGGTTTATTACGAGATCGTGCTATTTACGGACATGGTGTACATTTAACAGATCGCGAAATGCATGTGATCAGTGAACGCGGCGCTGCAATTGCCCATTGCCCTACTTCTAACTTCTTTTTAGGCTCAGGTGCCTTCAATGTGCAAAATGCTAAAGCTGATCATCGCCCTGTTAAAGTTGGCTTAGCCACTGATTTAGGTGCAGGCACAAGCTTTTCTATTTTACAAACCATGAATGAAGCCTACAAAGCTGCGCAAATGAATAATCAGCCATATTCAGCGCTTCATACATTTTATTTGGCTACGAAAGGTACCGCAGAAGCATTATCTTTAGAAGATAAAATAGGCTCTATCGCTGTGGGCATGGAAGCTGATATTACGGTGATTAATTTAAAATCTACACCAATTATTGAATACAGAATGCGCTACGCTGATACCTTAGAAGAAGCGCTATTTATTCAAATGACATTAGGTGATGATCGAGCAATAGCCGCCACTTATATTGCTGGTAAAAAAATATATACTAAATAAATCACCATAAATAAAAAAGCCTGCAATCAGCAGGCTTTTTGTAATCTATTCAATAAATTCAGATGATTATTTTTTAGCAACATTATCAAAATATTGTGCTGCTTTTTCATCATCAAAGTTGTTTTCCCATTTAGATACAATGATTGCCGCTAATGCGTTACCAACAACGTTCAACGCTGTTCTTGCCATATCTAAAATACGATCAACACCCGCAATGAATGCTAAGCCTTCTACAGGAATACCAACGCTGCCTAAAGTTGCCAATAATACAACGAATGATACACCTGGAACACCTGCGATACCTTTAGACGTTAACATCAATGTTAATACTAAGATAATCTCTTGCGTTAAACTTAGGTCAATACCGTATAACTGTGCGATAAAGATTGCAGCAATACTTTGATACAACGTAGAACCATCTAAGTTAAATGAATAACCAATGGGTACAACAAAGCTTGTCACAGATGTTGGAACACCATATTGAGTCAATTTATCCATCATTCTTGGTAAAACTGTTTCAGAACTCGCTGTTGAGTAAGCCAAAATCAATTCATCTTTCAATAATTTCATTACCAATAAGATATTGATTTTGAACATATAAGCAATCACGCCCAACACACCAAATGCAAAGATTAAAATTGCTGCATAAACCAATACAACTAATTTAATCAATGGCAATAATGATGAGAAACCAAATGTAGCAACCGTTGCACTAATCAATGCAAATACACCGATAGGCGCATACAACATGATCATGTTCGTTACTTTAAACATTGTTTCAGAAACACCACTCAATACATTTAATAAGGGCATTTTTTTATCATTTGGCAATGAAGACAATGCCATACCGAACAATACTGAGAAGAAGATTACCGGTAACATATCGCCTGCTGCCATAGAAGCAATCACGTTATGTGGAACAATAGATAATACTGTATCCATCATACCACCACCTGATTCAACAGCTGCTGTTGTTGCTTGATATTTAGAAATATCTGCTGTTGCTAAGCTGCTCATGTCAATCCCAACGCCTGGTTGGAACACATTTGCTAAAACAATCCCTAAAATAATCGCGATTGTTGTTACGATTTCAAAATAGATAATCGTTTTTAAACCTAGTTTTCCTAATTTTTTCGTGTCACCAACACCAGCAATACCAACAACTAACGTTGAAATTACAATGGGAACTACGATCATTTGAATCATTTTGATGAAAATTTGTCCCGCTGGATTCAAAATTTTATCAATAATCCAAGTTTTCTCTACACTGTCATGCAATAAAGCACCGACAACTACCCCTAAAATAAGGGCGATCAGAATTTGTACACCCAGGCTAAATTTAAATTTACGTGAGCCTGATGGTTTACCTTCAACGTTATTAATCGTTGCTGCCATACTCTATTTCCTTCTAACTTTGATAATTTGCTTTTTATGCCATTTGTAGCAAAAAATATAATGTTTACAGTTCGTAAAACTGCCTATATTTCAATAGCATCGTATATGCTAATCACATTGATTTTTGATCGAAGAGCTGATCAAAGCGGAACATCCTACTATATTTTTTCATTTGAGAACAATGTTTTTCTACTTTTAGGCTATTAATTCTCATCACAAATGTTATAAATCAAAATATATTTTAATGATTCAAAGCAGGTTTTATGTGATTTTTATAAAAGCATTTTGTAGCCATAAAGTCGTATAATGCGCCTTTGTCTCACTATTCAAAGGAAAATTATGATCACTCGTTTTAATGTCGGTCCAAGAATGTCAGATGCAGTAATTTATAACCAAACTATTTACTACACTTCTGTTCCAACGATTTCCAACGACTCACCTTATGAACAAATGCTCAGTATTTTAGAAGATATTGATAATGTTCTTGCTCAAAATGGCAGTGAGAAAAAGAAAATTTTAGATGTCACAATCTTTTTAGTGGACAGCGAAGATTTTATGGAAATGAATCGTGCTTGGGATGAATGGGTAGATCCTGAACATTCTCCTGTTCGCTGTACAGTACAAGCTGGCTTAATGAATAGTGATTGGAAGATGGAAGTTAAAATTATTGCAGCGGTATAAAAGAAAAAAGCGAGATATTGTTAATATCTCGCTTTTTTAATTTCATATAAATGAATAATTATTCTAAATGACCAAATCGCCCATGATTATAATCCAAAGAAGCTTGTACGATCTCTTCTTTACTATTCATCACGAAAGGACCATAACCTACAACAGGCTCATCAATGGGTTCACCACTTAAATATAAAACAATGCTATCTTCCAATGCTTCAAGCACAAAATCATCATTATTTTTATCCAATAATGCTAAATCTGATGGCGATAATGTCTCTTTTCCATTTAAAAGCACTTTTCCACGTAACACAATAACACCGACATAACGTCCGTGTTTCGCAGGCACAATCGTTTTTCCACCTGATTTTAAGTGAAGATCCCAAACATCCACCGGTGAAAAAGTTCTAGCTGCACCTTTTTTACCATGATAATCACCCGCAATTACGCGTACAAAACCTGCGTTATCTTCCAGTTCGATTTTAGGGATTTTGGATGATTGTAATAATTGATAACCGGGCTGACTCATTTTGTATTTTGCAGGCAAATTCACCCATAACTGAACCATGTCCAAAATACCGCCATTTTTAGCGAATTTTTCAGAATGATACTCTTTATGCAAAATTCCTTTCCCTGCTGTCATCCACTGAACATCACCCGCCCCAATCTCTCCACCTTTACCTGTAGAATCATGATGAGATAATTCACCTTCATAAACGATCGTAACTGTTTCAAATCCTCTATGCGGATGCACACCAACACCTTTTAATACATCGGTTGGCTTAAATTCTGATGGCTCGCCTCTATCTAATAATAAGAAAGGATTCAAAAATCGACCATGATTACTATACGTAAACAAAGATCGCATATTAAAGCCATCACCGACCCAGTGCGCATCAGGTGCTTTATAAATATCTTTTAATTGTTTCATTATATTTACCTCTCAATTAATCTTCACTCAAGATAACACCAGATAAAAAGATAAAGAAGCCACACTATCAATATAGAGTATTCATAATATGAAACAACAAAGGCTTTCTCTAGAAAGCCTTTGTTTAATCTCTTAATGTATTTCTACAATTAACTATTCAATTCAGCATGTAACTCTTGCACTGAATAAACATCACGATTGAACATACTTTTTACGCCTTCGCTCACCGCTTCACCGCCAGCTAATGTTGTATAAATAGGAATGCGCTGATTCAATGCATTTCTACGAATCGCATAGCTGTCTTGAATCGATTGAGCATCACTGCCTACTGTATTTACTACAATTGCAATTTCACCATTTTTAATGAAATCGACAATGTGCGGACGACCTTCAATCACTTTATTAATCGTTTGTACGAAAAAGCCCATTTTCGATAAGCGTTTGGCTGTGCCTTTTGTGGCGCATAAACCATAACCTTGCTCTAAGAAGTTTTTAGCCATTTTTTCTAAATATGGCTTATCTTCATCGCGCACTGAAATGAATACCTTGCCGACTTTTGGTATTTTCTCACCAGCACCCGCTTGCGCTTTCAAATAAGCTTCTGAGAAAGTTCTACCAACCCCCATCACTTCACCTGTAGAGCGCATTTCTGGCCCTAAAATAGTATCAACGCCTGGGAACTTAATGAATGGGAACACTGCTTCTTTCACTGAATAATATTCAGGAATCACTTCTGTATTGAATTTTTGCTCTTCTAAATCAATCCCTGCCATCGCTCTTGCTGCAATTTTCGCTAATGGTACGCCTGTTGCTTTACTCACAAATGGTACAGTACGCGATGCTCTTGGGTTTACTTCTAAAACATAAACAACATCATCTTGCACAGCAAACTGAACATTCATCAAACCAACAACATTCAATGCTTTTGCCATTTCCTTAGTTTGTCTGCGAATTTCATCTTGAATTTCTGCACTTAAAGAATATGGAGGTAATGAACAACCTGAGTCACCTGAGTGCACGCCAGCTTGCTCAACATGTTCCATAATGCCGCCGATCACAACTTCTTTACCGTCAGACACACAATCCACATCCACTTCAATCGCATGATTCAAGAAGAAATCTAACAATACTGGGCTATCTTCAGAAACTTGAATTGCTTCATTCATATAGCGTTGCAATTCATTGTCAGAATAAACCACTTGCATACCTCGACCACCTAAAACATACGATGGGCGCACCACTAATGGATAGCCGATTTCATTGGCCAATACCAGCGCTTCAGACTCAGTGCGAGCGATACGATTAGGTGGCTGATGTAAGCCTAAATCATTCAATACTTTTTGGAATCTTTCACGATCTTCGGCAGCATCAATGCTATCTGCTGATGTACCAATGATATTTACACCATTTTTCACTAATGCATTCGCTAATTTCAATGGTGTTTGTCCACCATAATGAACGATGACGCCATATGGATTTTCAACGCGGACAATTTCCAATACATCTTCTAACGTTAATGGCTCGAAATATAAACGATCGGATGTATCAAAGTCTGTAGAAACAGTTTCAGGATTACAATTCACCATAATGGTTTCAAAACCTGATTCATGAAGCGCCAATGACGCATGAACACAGCAATAATCAAATTCAATGCCCTGCCCAATTCTATTTGGCCCGCCACCTAAAATCATGATTTTTTTACGATCACTTGGGCGCGCTTCGCACTCTTCTTCATAGCTTGAATACATGTATGCAACATCTGTTGAAAACTCTGCTGCACAAGTATCGACACGCTTATATACAGGATGCAAATTAAACGCATAACGAGCGTCACGAATATCTTGTTCAGGAAGATTTAACAATTTTGCCAAACGCTGATCTGAAAAACCTTTACGTTTTAAACGGCGTAATCTATCAAAATCAAGATCTTTTAAAGTGCCATTTGCAACAGCTTTTTCTTCATTCACTAAATCTTCAATTTGTGCCAAAAACCAAGGATCAATCGCTGAAATATCAAAGATTTCTTCTTTTGTCATGCCGATACGGAATGCATCTGCGACATACAAAATACGATCAGGACCAGGATTACCCAATTCATACTGAATTACTGAAGGATCTGTTGAACGCTCATCAAATCCGCATAACCCTGTTTCCAATCCACGCAATGCTTTTTGCATTGATTCTTGTAAAGTACGACCAATCGCCATTACTTCGCCCACAGATTTCATTTGTGTCGTTAAGCGATCATCCGCCATCGGGAATTTCTCAAAGGCAAAACGTGGAATTTTTGTCACAACATAATCAATGGTTGGTTCAAATGATGCAGGAATTTGACCGCCAACAATGTCATTTTTCAACTCATCTAATGTGTAACCCACTGCTAATTTTGCAGAGATTTTTGCAATTGGGAAACCCGTTGCTTTAGAAGCCAACGCTGATGAACGTGAAACTCGAGGATTCATCTCAATCACTATCAGCTCACCATTTTTAGGGTTCACTGAAAACTGAACATTCGAGCCACCTGAATTAACGCCAATTTCACGCAATACCGCCAAACTCGCAGCATGCATAATTTGGTATTCACGTTTTGTCATCGTTTGTGCTGGCGCAACTGTGATTGAATCACCCGTATGAACGCCCATCGGATCGAAGTTTTCAATCGAACAAATGATGATCGCGTTATCAGCCTGATCACGAATCACTTCCATTTCATACTCTTTCCAACCCAATACTGATTGCTCAATCAATAATTCATGGGTTGGAGAAGCTTCAAAACCGCGTTCACAAATGGTTAAAAACTCTTCTTTATTGTAAGCAATACCGCCACCTGAACCACCCATCGTAAATGATGGACGAATTAAAGTTGGATATCCGACTTTTTCTTGTGCTTCCAATGCTTCCGCTAAACTATGGCACACATAAGCTTCAGGGCATTTCAAACCAATTTTTTCCATCGCTTCTTTGAAGCGACCACGATCTTCTGCTTTGTCGATGGCATCTTCATTTGCACCAATCAACTCAACATTGTATTTATCCAATATTCCATGACGGCTTAAATCTAAAGCGCAGTTTAACGCTGTTTGTCCGCCCATCGTTGGTAAAATTGCATCTGGGCGCTCTTTTTTAATAATTTTTTCAACAGTTTCCCAATTAATTGGCTCAATGTATGTCACATCTGCCATCTCAGGATCCGTCATAATCGTTGCTGGATTCGAGTTCACTAAAATAACGCGATAACCTTCTTCTCTCAATGCTTTACAGGCTTGCGCACCTGAATAGTCGAATTCACATGCTTGCCCGATCACAATAGGGCCTGCACCAATAATCAAAATCGATTTTAAATCTGTACGTTTTGGCATAACTCTCTCCTATTGTCCTTGCATGCTAGTCATAAATTCATTCAATAAATCAGTCGCACCTGACTCTTCTAATGTTTGCTGATAAGAAAATACTGGTTGATCTTTCAATCGGATGCCCTGAACGGACTGATCAAACATAGAACGATGCGTGATTTCTACATGCGAAGGCAAGCTTGCCTCAATCACTTCATAATTATAATTTTGATTTGTAATCACAACATTATTAGTCGCAATCACTTTTACAGGATGATTCACACCGTGATAACCCACTTTTAATTTTTGAATTTTAGCGCCAGTCGCTAAAGCAATGAGTTGATGCCCTAAGCCTAAACCACAAATGGATTTTTTGCTTTCCAACAACGCTTTAACAATTGCAATTTTATCTTGATAAATTTCAGGATTTCCTGGGCCATCAGACAATACAATCCCTTGTGGATTCATGGCTAAAACTAAATCAGCAGAAGTATTTGCTGGCACGACCGTTAAACGCAAACCTTGCTCTGCTAAAATACGAAGCGTATCTTTTGTTACGCCAAAATCATAAACCACAACATGCTGATTGAAAATTTCAGGTGTTTGAAATCCCTTCTCTATATCCCAAGTGCCTTGTGTCCATTCATAGGCTTTAGCACAAGTGACTTCGCTGATTAAATCTTTATCGTTGGTTTCATTGAATGCTTTCGCAAGTGCTTGTAATTTTTCAATATTAATATCATTACCCACTGCGATACAGGCTGCTTGCTGACCTTTTTCTCGTATAATTCTGGTCAAGCGTCGTGTATCTATCTCTGCAATACCGACCACATTATGTTGTTTCAAATAGCTTTGTAAATTATCACTGCTTCGAAAATTGCTTTCTAATAATGGTAAATCTCTAATGATTAAACCTGTGATGTGCGCTTGATTGGACTCTTCATCTTCGGCATTAACGCCGGTATTTCCAATGTGTGGGTAAGTAAATACCACCATCTTTTTTCTATAAACTGGATTGGTGATCACTTCCTGATACCCCACCATCGAGGTATTAAAAACCACCTCTCCCACTGATTGACCTTCTGCACCAATAGATGTGCCATTAAAAACACTTCCATCCGCTAAAACTAATACTGCTGGCGTTGTCATTTTTTCAATTTCCTAATTAATTTCACTCGTCATTTTTTTTGGGCAAAAAAAAACACGTCCCTCTCAGAAGTGAGAGTTTTACGTGCTTTGTGACATAGCTTCTTCATGCCATTGAAGCGACACATGATAACGATTTCATTTTATTTGTACAATATTTTTTTACATTGATTTCAAATTAGTCGAATATTTCTAACAAAGATTAGCTTGATTTAAATCATATTTTTTCCTTGTTTTTACAAAGCGTTAGAAACAAAAAAAGCACTCAAAAAATTGAGTGCTTTTTATACAAAAAATTATAATTTTTTATGATTTACTTGAATTGAATCTTAAAATTAAATAACCCAATACACCAGACAGCAAAGAACCTAAAAATACACCAATTTTACCAAAATCTTGTAATTCAGGTGCTGTGAATGCCAACATACTAATGAATAAACTCATGGTAAAACCGATCCCACATAAGAGTGCTACACCATAAACTTGAATCCATGTTGCGCCAGTGGGTCGTTTAAATAATTTGAGTTTTTCGCCTAAATATACCAAACCAAAAATACCGATTTGTTTACCGAAAAATAGACCAAATGCAACGCCCAATACAACAGGGTTGGCTAACATACTGAATTCTAAACCTGCAAAAGATACACCTGCATTGGCAAAACCAAAAATAGGAATGATTAAAAAACTCACCCAATTGCTTAATCCGTGTTCCCAAGCAAGTAAAGGTGTTTCATTTTTTGCATTCATTTTCACATTATTCAACGGAATAGTGAGGGCTAAAGTTACACCGGCCAAGGTTGCATGAACGCCTGATTTCAAAACCATAAACCATAGAATCACACCGAATAAAATGTACAAATAAGGCGCGGTAACTTTCTTCCAGTTTAAGAAAATTAATACGAGCAAGCTCGCCAAAGCACCCAATAAATAGGTCAACGTTAATTCTTGAGTATAAAAAACGGCGATGATAATAATGGCAGCCAAATCATCAATAATGGCTAAAGCTGTTAGAAATATTTTTAATGATATTGGCACTCGGCTACCCAATAGTGCCAAAATACCCAAAGCAAAAGCGATATCTGTAGCGGTTGGAATCGCCCAACCATTAATCGCAGCAGCATTATCTTTATTGAAAAAATAATAAATAACTGCGGGCACTGCTAAGCCTGCTAAGGCAGCTAAACCTGGTAAAATTCGTTGTGAATTGGTGGCCAATTCCCCCACTAAAAATTCACGTTTTAACTCCAAACCAACATAGAGAAAAAAGATCGCCATTAATGCATCATTGATCCAATGTAAAATTGATAAGCCAAAAACATACGAATTTAGAGTCGTAAAATACAATTCTGATAATGGACTGTTGGCAACGATTAATCCTAATAGCGCCGTTATCATCAGAGTGATACCACCAGCCGTAGGCAAAGAGAAAAAGTACTGTAGTTTTTTATACATCAGTTTCCTTGTCTAAAAATTGAAAAGAAAACAAGGTAACACGAAATGTAAAGATGAAAAAGCAAAACCGTACTTAAAATTTCAAACAAGCAACTTTATGCGTTAATTCATTTAATTTCTGTAATTTAGGCTTTGTTTCATGACATTTATCCATAACTACAGGACATCTTGTTCTAAAAACACACCCCGCAGGAGGATGAATTGGCGATGGTAAATCACCTTCTAAATACACTACTTTATTTTTTCGAGCTTCTATCGGATCAGCAATTGGCACAGCACTCATTAAAGCTTTCGTATAAGGATGAGCAGTATGATGATAAACCTCATCTTTACTGCCTTCTTCCACAACATTGCCCAAATACATCACCATCACACGATCAGAAATATGCTTAACCACTGCCAGATCATGCGCAATAAAAATGAGCGATAAATTCATATCTTTTTGAAGCTTTTTAAGCAGATTGATCACTTGAGCTTGAATCGATACATCTAACGCAGAAACAGGTTCATCGCAAATAATCACTTTCGGTTCAATGATGAGCGCTCTCGCAATCCCTATTCTTTGGCACTGCCCTCCTGAAAACTCGTGCGGATAGCGATTGATCAAATTTGGCAACAGCCCTACTTTTGCCATCATTGCTTCAACTTTCTGCTTAATTTCAATATTAGATAAATTTTTATGATGGGTTTTCAAAGGCTCAGCGATAATATCACCCACCGTCATTCTCGGATTTAATGATGCCAATGGATCTTGAAAGATCATCTGCATATCTTTTCGCGTCATCGCCATTTGCTTTCGATCATTGGAATTAATCGTTTTTCCTAGCCAAACAATATTACCCTCAGATACTGGAATCAAACCCACCAAAGTTTTTGCCAAAGTTGATTTACCACAACCTGACTCACCCACAATACCGAGCACTTCACCTTGCTTTAAATAGAGATTTACACCATTCACGGCTTTGAGTTGATGAGGCTTTTCCCAAAACTTTTGCTGACGATCTTTTACTGAAAAATAGACTTTTAAATCATTCACAATCATTAATTCGTTGCTCATGCTTTAACCTCCTCTATTTTTCGATAACAAGCGCGCAATCTTTCACCTTCAAAATTATTCAATAACGGTGGCGACAATAAACAATCTTCGATTGAAAATTCGCATCTTGGCACAAATGGACAGCCTTGTGGCAAATGCAATAAATTGGGCGGATTCCCTGAAATAGTGTGAAGTTCCTCTTTGGCATCATCTAAACTCGGAATCGCCTCTAATAATCCCAGTGTATAAGGATGCGTTGGCTCATAAAATATCTGATCCACTGAACCATATTCCATCGTGCTGCCTGCATACATCACCAATACCTTGTCACACACACTCGCCACAACGCCTAAATCATGGGTGATTAAAATAATTGCTGTATTAAACTCTTGTTTAAGTTCATTCAACAATCCCATAATTTGTGCCTGAACCGTCACATCTAAAGCCGTGGTTGGTTCATCAGCAATCAATAATTGCGGACGACACAATAGCGCCATCGCAATCATCACTCTTTGGCGCATTCCTCCTGAAAACTCATGGGGAAACATATTCATGCGCTTTTGTGCTTCTGGCATTTTAACGGCATCAAGCATCCTGAGTGATTCAGCAAATGCTTCTTTTTTTGATAAACCTTTATGGTATTTCAATACCTCCATTAATTGCTCCCCCACTTTCATGTAAGGATTCAATGACGTCATTGGGTCTTGAAAAATCATTGCGATTTCTTCAGCGCGAATTTTATTGAGTGCTTTCTCTTTTATGCCCAATAATTCCTGCCCATTTAATTGAGCAGAACCTGAAGTTTGACCATTTTTTGCCAACAATCCCATCAATGCAAAAGCTGTTTGAGATTTACCCGAACCCGATTCACCCACAATGCCTAAAGTTTCACCTTTATTTAAATTAAAATTCAGATGATTAACAGCAGTAACGATGCCTTCAGGCGTTTTGAATTGGATGGATAAATCTTTGACCGTTAATAAAGTTTTAGACATGGCTTCTCCTAACGATCTTTGGGATCAAGCGCATCACGCAAGCCATCACCAATAAAGTTAAAGCAAAACAGAGTAATCGTTAAATAGGCTGCTGGAAAGATTAATAGCCACGGCGCAACCTCCATGGATTTTGCTCCATCATTTAGCAATGAACCCCAGCTACTCATTGGCTCTTGTACACCTAAGCCTAAAAAACTCAAAAAAGATTCAAATAGAATCATGCTTGGCACAAGTAGAGATGCATAAACCACAACCACACCTAAAACATTCGGCACAATGTGACGAAATACAATGGCACTCGTTGAAACACCTGATACTTTTGCTGCATCTATGAACTCTTGATTTTTTAAACTTAATGTTTGCCCACGCACGATCCTTGCCATATCTAGCCAAGAAACCATGCCAATTGCTAAAAAGATTAAAAATAAATTTTGTCCGAAAAATGTGACCAATAAAATCACAAAGAACATAAAAGGAAATGAATTTAAAATTTCCAATGCGCGCATCATAACAGAATCTAACTTTCCACCGACATAGCCCGATACTGAGCCATATAATGTACCCATAACAACGGCAACCAATGCTGCTGAAATCCCTACCAATAAGGAAATTCGACCACCGACAGCAACCCTGACAAAAATATCTCGACCATTAGAATCCGTACCAAAATAATGCCCTGCTTCTGTTTCGGGCGGATTCGACATCATTCCCCAATCCGTATGATCATAGCTATATTCTGATAATAACGGCGCAACACAAACGAATATCGCCACTAAACTCAAAACAAATAAGCTTACAACCGCCGCTTTATTTCTAACAAAACGGCGAAGTGCATCTTGCCATAAGCCTCGTCCTTTAATTTCTAAATTTTCAGCTAGCTCGATGATGGATTGATTTTGTGCTTTGGTTAATTTCATCACTGCTCCTTAGTAACGAATCTTAGGATCTAAGACAGCATATAAAATATCGACAATCGCATTGAATAAAATCGTCAAAGTACCCACCAAAATTGTGATGCTTAAAACTGTGGAGTAATCGCGATTCAATGCGCCATCCACAAATAATGTGCCAATGCCTGGCAAACCAAAAATAGATTCGATCACCAATGAGCCTGTTAAAATCCCCACAAAAGCAGGTGCTAAATAAGAAATAACAGGCAGTAACGCAGGTTTTAATGCATGTTTAAACACAATGATGTGAAGAGGTAAACCTTTTGCACGAGCTGTACGAATGAAGTTAGAGTGCAAAACTTCAATCATAGAACTTCGAGTGATTCTAGCGATGCTAGCAATGTACGATAATGACAATGCCAACATAGGCAAAATCATATATTCCCACTTTCCACCGAGCCAACCACCCGCAGGTAACCACTGCAAATTAATCGCAAAGATTAAAACTAAAATTGGCGCGATTACAAAACTTGGTACCACAACGCCAGTCATGGCAAATGTCATTACAAAATAATCCCAAATGCTGTTTTGCTTGAGTGCTGCAAAAATTCCTGCGCTTACACCTAGAACTAAAGCAAAGATAAAGGAAACTAAACCCAGTTTGGCTGAAGTTGGCAAATGGCTAGCAATCAGATCATTCACCGTATGATCTCGATAACGAAACGATGGACCAAAATCGCCCTTGAAAAGCTGTTTCAAATAATCGAAATATTGTTCATACAGCGGTGCATTTAAATTATATTTCGCTTCAATATTAGCCAAAACCTCAGGAGGCAGCATACGATCTCCCGTAAATGGGCTGCCTGGTGCTAGCCTCATTAAAAAGAAAGAGATCGTAATCAAAATCAGCAACGTTGGAATCGCTTCCAACAATCGCCGAACGATGAATCGTGACATAGATAATCTGCCTTAGTGCTCAATAATGTACATATCTTTGGTATAAAAATTCCCCAAAGGATCATTGCCTGCATAACCGCCCACATATGGTTTCACTAAGCGAGAATTTACATAGTAATAAATCGGAATAATCACACTGTCTTTATCTAAAATCTGCTCAGCTTTTTGATAAGCTTTCACACGATCTTCGGCTGTTTCTGCTGTTACAGCTTCTTTAATCACTTGATCAAACTCATCACTTTTATAATGCGAAGTATTATTGGTGCTATTAGACAGCATAATGTTTAAAAATGTTGTTGGCTCATTATAGTCAGCGCACCAACCGCCACGCGCAATTTGATGCGTACCTTCTTGCTGACGACTGTCTAAGAATGTTTTCCACTCTTGATTTTCCAACTGCATATTGATGCCTGCATTTTGTTTCAAGATTGAAGCTGCTGCGATTGCGACCTTTTTATGTGACTCCAATGTGTTATAGAGAAATTTAAAGGTAAGAGGATTTGATTGATTATAGCCCGCTTCTTCCAAGAGCTTTTTCGCCATTGCATTACGCTCTGTTTGATCTAATTTAAACCATTCAGGCTCGATTGCATCCATATCATTGATGAATGGCGGTGTAAAACCAAATGCAGGCTGCTGACCTTGCCCAACAACTTTATTGGCAATGATATTATTATTCAGTGCTAATTTTACAGCCGTACGGACCCGAGGATCATCAAATGGCGGTTGCTGATTATTAATTTCATAATAATACGTGCACAAATATGGCGTAATTTTTACATCTTTAGGTAACTCTTTTTTCAACTTTGAAAACAGCTCTACAGGAATCGTTTGTGTCATATCGATTTCACCAGAACGATAACGATTCACTGCAGAGTTTTCTGAGGTAATGGCCAATAAAGTAACTTCTTCAATCACCGTTTTATCATTGTCCCAATATTCGGGATTGCGCTCTAATACGATGCGCTCATTCACCACCCAATCTTTTAATTTATAAGCACCGTTGCCTACAAAATTTTTCGGATTCGTCCATTGATTGCCGTATTGCTCTACCGTTGCTTTGTGCACTGGTGCAAGCACGATATGCCCGACTAATTTATCTAAATATGGAATGGATTCCGTTAATGTCACTTCAAAAACATCATCACCGATTGCTTTTACTCCCAGTTCTGTCGGCGCTTTTTTACCATTAATAATATCGCTCACATTTTCAACGTGCGCATATTCTAAATAACTTGCATATGGCGATGCTGTATTTGGGTCTACTAAACGCTGCCATGAATAAACAAAATCTTCTGCGGTCACAGGATCACCATTTGACCACTTAGCGTCTTTGCGCAATTTAAATCGCCAAACTTTCCCATCATCACTTTCCCAAGATTCGGCAACACCAGGAATAATTTCACCATCTAAATTGGCAATGGTTAAGCCTTCAAATTGATCTCTCGCAATATTGGATTCAGGAACACCTTGTATTTTATGTGGATCCAATGATTGAGGTTCTGCCCCATTATTTTTCACCAATTTTTGTGTGGAATGTAATTTCACATCTGAAGGAACTTCAGCTGAAAATCCAAAACCAAATATGCAACTCAGTGTTGTCGCTACAATTGTCTGCTTCATGAATTTTTTCATAATCACTCCATATTTTTTATTCTTATGAAAATAGCGTATCGCAGCCATATTAATCATGAACAGTTAATTAAATCAAACAAAATAAAAAACCTCATGAATATCTCCATGAGGTTTTGCGTCAATCTAATTGAAATTAGTTTAAATCGCCCCAGATATAGCTCGTCATCGTTAATGATTCTAATGCAATATCTTGGTTGATAATGCTTAGATTATCAGAAGCATCCGTTGCACCCAAAGCTGATAAAAATGGGTAATAATGATCTGGTGATGGTGCTGCTAATCTGAAATTAGGATCAGTCTTTTCTAAAGCGATAATGCCATCGATGTCTCTTTCTTTCGTTAAGTTCGCAACTTTTGCGTCAAAATCTCTAGCCCAAGGGGTTTGCTGAGGACGACCCAATAAACGTAAGTTATGAACAATGTTGCCTGAACCAATGATTAAAATATTTTTCTCTCTTAATTCTTTTAACTTTTGTCCAACTTCATAATGATAACGGCTGTCACCATTACGATTAATACTCACTTGTAACACAGGAATATCAGCATCTGGGAACAAATGGCATAAAACACCGTAGTTACCGTGATCATATCCCCATTCATGGTTCAATTCGCCAACGTTATCCAATGATTCCAAAGTTAAATCACGAATTGGCTTGGCATTGATCGCAGGATAAACATATTCATAAATTTCCGCTGGGAAACCATACATGTCATAGATCATTTTAGGATTATGCTCTTCTGTCACAAATGTTCCATCTGTGTACCAATGCGCTGACAACATCACGATGCCATCCACTTTACCAATTTTCTCGCCGAGTTTTCTCCAGCTTTCTGTCCATTTATTGTGATCAATAATATTCATCGGGCTACCATGGCCAATAAATAAAACAGGAGTTTTCTTTTGCTGTGTCATATTCATTCTCACATAAGTTATTAATCAATTATTTAGAATTATAGCGCAATTAATTTGATCTTTAAGTGGTATTTTTAGAACAATCTATTCTAGTCTTTAATAAAGTAAAAAAGCTTCCTTTTGGAAGCTTCTTTATAATTTTTCACTATTTACATGAATTCTGTAGACCAAAATTAATCACATCAGTTAATTCAATTTTCTTGCCTTCAGCATCTATCTGCCAAATAGGAGAAACATCTACTTGTATATTTTCAAAATATTCAGGATGAGCTTTTGCTTCATCATTAATAGCATAAGAGCCATCATCATCACCGTAACTCATCACATAAAGTGAATTACCTTCACCACACCAAATTGCGACGGAATCGACTGTAAATGGCCATTTACCTTCAAATTCTCCATTTTCAATATAGGTTGTATCTTGTGCCAATGATGCCTGTCCACATAATGCCAATACACAAAGCGTAAATAAAGTTTTTTTCATTATAGTTTTCCTCAATTAAATTGAAAAACCAATATACTTCAAGTATCCAGATAAGAGATTGATATATATTAGGCTTTTATTTGTTATATTTTTCTTAATTAATGAATTATTTATATCTTGAACTTTAAATACTACGTCTCTGACTTTCTATATGTATGAATATACGTTTTACGGTAAACTACTTCCCATTACTATTTATAAATATCTATCAAGTTTGAGGAAAGATCATGAGCTATAAGAAATTATCCATTTCAATCACAATAAGCATACTTCTTGGAACGATCGCATCCGCACAATCACAGTCTCAATCAGCAGAATTTACACCCAACTCTGTCATTGCTTACTTTTCTGAAGATGGTACGCTACTTCCAGATCGTAATGACAGTGCATATTATCGTTACTTTAATGATATTGTCAGTGGCTGTTATTTGGTACAAGATTTCTATACGATCAATGACCAAAAACAGACAGATCCAATCTGCTTTACTGATCCTTCTGAACTGCAATCTTGGTTTCCACAAAGCATGCAAGGTCCATTAACTTTCTGGAGCATTGATGGGCAAAAAATACAAGAAGGCTATAGCCAGCAAGATGGTGGTTCATCTGGTTTTTGGAAATCATGGGATGAATATGGCAACGCGAATAGTTATGAATTGATAAATGGTGAACTTGTTTTATCTTATTTTGATCAGGAAGGTAATCGTCAATCTACACCTGTCGCAGGCGGGACTTTTAGAACTTTATTAGATCAAGACCCAAGCACTAATGAATACATCATCTCCGATTACTTTACAGATACTCGCACACGCCAAATGGATCCTGTGATTATCAATCAAGATGATTTACTTCGCTGGGATATCCAATTCCGCAGAGGAACTTATGTCTATTATGATATTGAAGGCAATATTCTCACGTTAGAAGATTACAACGATATGGGTCGCTTAGATGGTGCAATTACCAATTGGTATTCAGATATCCATCCACCACAAAAATTTGAAGAAATTAATTTTAATGATGGTACGCAAGAAGGTTTATATGTTCGTTGGTATCCAAATGGTTATCCAAAAATTAAACTCAACATTGCTGAGAACGAAATCGATTTCATCGAATGTTGGAATGAAAACTTTGAAAGCTTACCTGAAGATCAATGTACTCTTTTATTGGATGAGTCTTTTGATCCTAGCGTTTTAGATGCTGATGCACCTATCCAAATCATTATCCCTGAAGATGAAATTGAAACATCTGCACCATCACAATTGAATAATGATGAGATCCCATCTGTTGAAGTCATTACACCCAATGATGAACTGACGGATGAAGTGAATTTAAACTACTATGAGCAATTAGAAGAAGCAGAAATCATTGAAGAACAATATGATCAATCACCTTCTGAAATCATAGATAACGATGACATCAACAACGAAGTAGATCTTAATTATGCTGAACAATTAGAAGTGGTTGAAGAAATCGAAGCAGCATACGATGAGCCTGCACAAACAGAAGGACAAAAAATTCTTCGTTCTATCAAAGGGATTCTAAACGCACTTTAATCGTAAATTTTAAAACTAAAAACCTGGCGGCAAATAAAATTGCTGCCTTTTTTTTGTGATGGGATGCGTGAAAGCTAATTCTGCAGCATGTAAATATAATCGATCATGTCCTTTCAATGCCTCATCATGTGCATAAAAGCGATCCCCCATAATGGGATGACCTATACTCATCATATGCACTCGCAACTGATGAGATCGACCTGTCACAGGAATTAACTCAATCAATGTATTATTATCTTCATCTTCAGAGATAACTTTATAGTGAGTTAATGCATCTTTGCCATATTCATATGAAACCATTTGTTTTGGTCGATTCGGCCAATCACAAATCAGTGGGAAATCAATGCTTCCCTCTTTTGCTTCCAAAATACCAAATACTTTTGCAATGTACTTTTTATCTGTTTCTCGTTCACGAAATTGGCGTTTTAATTCTCGCTCAGCTTCTAAATGAAGTGCGACCACCATAATTCCACTAGTTGCTAAGTCTAGTCGGTGAACAGTTTCAGCATCAGGAAACTCCCATTGAACACGCGTCAAAATACTATCTAATAACTCAGCAGGCTTCCCAGGAACAGATAAGAGATCATGTGGCTTATTCACCACCATAATGTCTCTGTCTTGATAAAGAATATCCAACCATGGAGAAATGGCAGGATCGTAATAATAATCCATTGCTTTAATCTTTATTTGCTAATGCCAATAATCTAATTTGCGCTTGGTAACGCTTATATTCAGACATAATGAATATAATAACCGCAATCCAAACAATGATAAAACCTATCAATCGCATGAAACTCACTTGCTCACCAAAGAACACAACACCATTAAACATTTGTAATGTTGGTGAGATAAATTGAATGATGCCAATCAACGACAAAGGTATTTTTTTTGCACCCTCAGAAAATAGCAACAATGGCACTGTTGTCATTGCACCTGATAAAAGCAAAAGGATCAGCGAGATTGTTGGTAATGCTGTAAAAATCAACTCTCCACTTTGATAAGCATAAGTTAAATAGATCAAGGCAAATGGCAACATAAAAAATGTTTCAAACGCAATATTTGGCAGAGTTTTAACAGGATGTGTTTTTTTCAATAAACCATAGACAGAAAATGTAGAGGCTAAAATTAATGCAACATAAGGAATGGTTCGCCCTTCTATTGTGAGCCATATAATCCCGACAACAGCAATACTCACCGCTAAAGTTTGCAGGTGAGACAATCGCTCCTTAAGCACTAATCTTCCTAAGAAAATACTTAATAATGGTGTTAAAAAGTATCCCAAGCTTGCATCTACAATACGATTGGCTGTGATTGCCCAAAGATATGCCATCCAGTTAAAAAAGAGCAGCTGAGAAGTAATGAACAGAATTAGAACTGTTTTGCGCTGCATTAAAATATTCAGAATAGAACGCCATTCTTTATATAAAGTGAGCAGCAAAACGACAAACACAACTGACCAAATAATGCGCTGAGACATTAATTGAGTAGAGCCAAGCATTTTCAGGGAATACCAATACAGCGGGAAATTACCCCAAATAAAGTAACATCCTAATGTGTATAAAATACCTTTTTTATATTCGCTTTGGTCCACGTTAATCAGCCTTTTGGTGTTGTTTATCATGCCCCGCTAACGCAGTTTCTATCAGATCCAGTTCATATCTCAGTTTGTTTGCCGTTTCTTCACTAATCTTTCTAGTTGATTTTAATCGCATTAGCTCTGCTCGCTCTGCTCGAATCGCTGATAAACGGAAACGTAATTCTAACTGATCATAATATTCAGATTCTGAATCTGAAATCCCTAAATATTGACGAATATTACTAGCCACACGATTATGAATATCCGTAATATGTTGAGGATCTACCTTAACTTCACTATTGACCAATCGCGCTTCTAAAGTCTGCATACTGGATAATGCAACTTGCTGCATTGCAGCTTTTGCCACTTTGATTTCTAATTCATCATCATTCGTATCTGTCGAGAATCCTTTCAACAATAACGGCAAAATAACGATGGCAACAAGTAAAGACAGCAAAATTACACCAATTGCGATAAAAATAACTTGATAGCGAGCTGGAACACTAACAATCGTTGGCGATGTGCTGATGAACAATGGTATGGATAAAGCAGCCGCTAATGTTACCGCGCCTCGAACACCTGCAAACGTCATAATGACTAACTCTTTAATACTTAAACTTTCAAATGCTAGACCTTTCTTCAAATGAAATATTTTCTTTAAATACTTCATGAATAAAAGCCATAAGAAGCGCACTAACATCAGCATTCCATAGATAATAAAGATATCAGATACTAGGCTGAACAACGTAATATCATCAGTTGAAACACGCTCAATCGAATACTCAATAATTTTGGGTATTTGCAGACCCAACATTAAAAATACGACGCCATTTAACAAGTATTCTAAAACACTCCAAATACTATTGGCTTGGAATCGCATAGAGATAGAAACATTATTCATTGTATTGCTGTATGTCACTGTCATACCTGCAATCACTGCTGCTAAAATACCAGAAGCACCTAAATGCTCTGCGATCACATAAACCAAAAATGGTAATAGTAATAAAAATACCATTTGAATGGCAGACTCATCGCCTTTTAACTTTGATAGTATTTTAATTAATCGAACATAAACTAACGTTACGCCCAAGCCGATTAATACACCACCGCCAGACATTAAAATGAAGTTACCACCTAATTCTGCATAGTCTGAAGTCGTTTTAAAGACCATTGTTCCCATAATAATGGCAACAGCATATTTCAATGAAACTAGAGCCGAAGCATCATTCAATAGCGCTTCACCTTCTAAGATTTTGTTCATTTTTTTAGGCAATCTACCTTTCCCAACAATGCCCGATAATGCTACTGCATCCGTTGGTGATAAAACTGCAGCCAATGCAAATGCAACCGCCAATGGCATATCTGGCATCAATGTTGGAATGAATAGACCTAAACCCAATACCGTCGCAAATACGAGAAAGAGCGCGAGGCTCATAATTTCCCATTTTGACTCCATAAATTCGTAAAATGGCATTCTTCGACCATCTGCGAATAACAACGGTGGAATAAATAAAAATAAGAAAAGATCAGGATCAAAATCAACGTGCAAACCAAATGATGGAAATGCCAACAAAGCCCCGATAATAATCTGTAAAAGAGGTAAAGGTACTTTGAATGGCAATAAACGTCGAATGACATCTGATAGCGATACCATTGTGATCAATATTAATATTATATAAAAAGTACTCATACCTATTGTTTCACCCCTAATATTGCCTCAATTAAATTAAGGCTAATTAATCACAATGATCGCCATCAAAATATTACTAAACTAAGCTGAGTGATTAGTATAATTTAATGCACTTTCCAATGTTTGTGCTTTTTTAAAGAAATCTGAATCAACCGCCACAAATTCAGAAAACTGAATACCATGATCCGTTAATAGCAATTTTAAACGCTTCAATGTCTGACGATAATTTGTATAGTCTATTTCTTCGCCACCAAATACTTCAAAAAACATCTCTTTGGTTGGAATAATAAATTCAACTTCTGAACCATTCCATAAGACTAAATGCCCGCTGCCTAATACTTGAAAAGTTGGGCCCATTTCAAAAATAATGTGCTTCATCACTTCCCATAAAGGCTCAAGATTAATTTGAATTAATTGTGTTGCGAAGAAGCTGGTAATGTCACTCAATGTGACGATATGAATATGTGCAACTTTACAGCTTAATTTGTCTTCTAAGATGTTTCTCAATACATCAGTCACAATGGCTTTTTGGGCAATCGTATTTTCAATTTCATTTACCAACTTCTGATTCTCTTCATTTTTAGGTAAAACCAATAAAGTTGGAAATACATATAAAGGATCAGGTGATTGAGTATCTTTATTAAACGCACCCACAGAAAATTCGCCATCTTTTGCTGTAATTGTCACAATTGATGGTTCAAAGTTATTGGGTCTAAAAGTAATTTTAGAAACTTCTGTCAATTCATGATAAATCGGAAACTTAGGACGCATAATTTGCGAAACTTGATAACCAGCACCCACAAATACAATGCCCGCTTCAGATAATTGAGGATAAAGTTGCTGTAGAGTCGCTGTCATTTTACGGCTAATCTCTTCAGAAGTTTCTTTATCTAAATATGTTTGAAGCCCTGATTCTATCTCTGATAGTTGTAGCATCAATGCAAGATCTAAATACATTAATTCGGGCTGAGTCGTGCTCATTCAGGGCTCCTTTGGAATGACAAAATTTTATAGTGCAAAGAAGTTTAACGCGTTCAAATGGAAAACTTCAACCAGCAAATGCGATAACGCAGCAATAACACCATAAATGATGACAAGATATGGCATCCATTGACCACCCATAGCTCTAAATAATGGCTTGGCATCACCTTGCTTTTTACGGTGAACAATCACCATCATTCCCGGAATAATCACAGACCAAATCGCAGCAAACAAACCTGCATAGCCTATTGCCAAAACAAAGCCACCAGGCAAACTGATGCCTAAAATAGTTGGTGGAATAAATGTAATCAATGCTGTTTTTGTGCGGCCCAATGCAGAATCATCGAATTTAAATAAGTCAGCGATATAGTCAAATAAACCTAAGCCTGCGCCCAAAAATGATGTCACAACTGCAAAGAACATGAAGAACTCTAAAACAGATCTGAATAGCGCAGATAAATTAACGGTATTCAATAACCACACTAAATCATCGCTTGCATTGGTTACTTCTAAAAACTGTGCTCTTGAGATATTCCCCATAATGCCTAAAGTCCATACCGCATAGAAAATCAACGTAATTACCATGCCAATTGCAATGGCTAAACGTATTTTCTTACCACCTTCACGGCCATAATATTTTACAAAACTAGGTACACTCGCATGAAAACAGAATGACGTTAAGAAGAATGGTAGGCTTGCAAATGCGAAAATTGCGTATTGTGGTTTACCTGATGGTTCAAATAAATTTGGTATAGAAACAGATTTCAACAATCCCGTTAATGATGCAAAAAGAGTAATGAACATCGCAATCATTAAAATAGTAGATACTCTATCTACTGCTTTCGCCCCCCACCAAACCAATAAAGATGCAATGATCGCAAAAATTAATCCTGTCGTGACTTTGCTCATTGATAGATCAAGTTTTTCATTCAAAGCATTTTGAATCACAGAACCAGATCCATCAATGTATGCATACAATAATATATAGAGAACAAATGCAACTGAAAGACCATTAATAATAGCAGCACCATTACCTAAATTATCTTTAACTAAAGTATGAAAGCTCGCACCTTCAGGATAACTAAGATTAACCTCTAAAATTTCTTCTGCTGAATTTTGCATAAAGAATGTGGTCACGACCATAATAAAAATAGTCCATGTAAACCACATTCCTGCTGAAATTATCGGTAGAGTTAGCATGCCAGCACCGATCATTGTGCCGGCAGCAATCATCGCACCACCAAATACAGATGGTTGAGTTGTTTTCATAAATCTAATTCTCTTTCATTTTAGAAGGCGGACATTCTACGCTTGAAACATAAGAAAACAACACTATTAGATCAATTAAGACTTCATTGCTGTATTTATAGTAGTCCCATAAATTATATATTTTTCCATTTGTTGCCTAGATGATCCTTTCAAATGCTTCAATTCACTTTCAGGAATCACAATACCGCGCACACTTCTATTTTTAGCAACATTTGGATTATAAAACTCAATGACCTCTTGCGGCACTTGAGCTTTCTCAATCACTTTCTTTAAGACTTCAGGACTTTCCGCTCTAACTCTGACAAGTTTTGGAATATCTTCATTACTAACATTGGCAAATTTATCTCTTTCAACAATAACTTCAGATAATGCCAATACTTTAGGGATATAGGCGCGAGTTACTTGAGGCAATTCAATGCTCCAATAATCAGTACCTTTACCTTTTTGACGATTGGCTTTTATGCTCTTTAACACACGACCTTCGCCTGCATTGTATGCAGCCATCGTTAACAACCAATCACCATCGAACATTTTATTTAAATATTCTAGATAATCTAGCGCAGCCTTAGTGGATAAAGCTGTGTTATATCGAGCGTCGTAATTATTTTGTACATCTAAACCGAAATTTTTGGCCGTTTGTTTTCCAAACTGCCACAAACCAATATGTTGACCATTATTAGAAGCCGCTGGTTTATAACTACTCTCAATCAACGGAATCATTGCCAATTCAGATGGCATATCGCGCTTTTTGATTTCAGTTAAAATATAATTCATCAAAACTAAGCGCTCTTTATCTAAATGATTAAAGATACTTGGGTCTTTTTGAAAACTTTTAATGTGTTTCTGTACTTCCTTATGATTCACTTCTTCAGTCAATTTTCTCTGATTAGAGAAGTTATCTAAGAATAATACTTCGTTACCTGTAGTGGGTGTTGTCTTAGCACTAGCGCATGCTGTAATCGCAACAGCACAAATTATCACTAGTATTAAATAAAGGTAATGTCGAATGTATTTTTCATTCAATTCAAACATTTATAGCAATACCTAATCTATATAAAGTGCGTAATTTTATCATAGTAAAAAATATTAGCACCGAAAACGCTATAAAATCTCATGAAATTTCAGTATCATTTTGAACTTTTATCGCTGTTTAAAATTCCAAAACACTGATTTCTACAATAATTGAACAACGAATACTTATATTTTTTTATTTCAAAAATTTTTAATTAAAAATCAGTTTTTATATTTATTTCCATCAACAACAATATTTTTTATCATCAATTAATTGATTATGAGTGAAAAAACTTCTTTTAAGTTCTCCATAAAACCATCCTCTTAACGACATATCACTTAAATTTTGAAAAGTTTAAGCAATATACGTATAATTACTCTATTTTTCCGTCACTAATCATGAGGCTACATGTCTACAACTGACTTACCAAAGGTTCTGTTGATCAATGGTCCCAATCTCAATATGATTGGTACAAGAGAGCCGCACATCTATGGTTCAACAACCCTTCCAGAATTAGAAGAACAATTAACAAACTTAGCCGAAACTTTGCAACTGAACCTTTCATGTTTTCAATCCAATATTGAAGGCGAGATCATCACAAAAATTCAACAAGCAAAATTTGATAACACTGATGTAATCGTCATTAATCCAGGTGCATACACTCATACAAGTATTGGAATTCGCGATGCTTTTTTAAGCGTTCAAATTCCTTTTATAGAAATTCACATTTCAAACGTGTATGCTCGTGAGAATTTTAGACATCACTCATATTTATCAGATGTTGCTTCAGGAATTCTGGTCGGACATGGTCTTTTTGGCTACGAGCTTGCGCTCTATCGTGCTAAAAACCTTGCTTTACCAAGATAATTAATAACTTTGTCGTAGGAGAATACAAACTCATGGATATTCGTAAAATTAAAAATTTAATAGACCTAGTTGATGAATCAACAATTTCAGAAATCGAAATTATTGAAGGCGAAGGTTCTATTCGTATCAGCCGTAACACTCAAGGCGCTGCTGTTGCTCACGTTGCTCCTGCTGTACCTGCTTTCAACCCAATGCAACAAATCGTTGCTACAACTGCAGCACCTCAAGCAGCGCCTGCTGCACCAGCGCCTGCTCCAGCTTCATTACCTGAAGGTAAAGTTGTTCGCTCACCAATGGTTGGTACTTTCTATCGTTCAGCATCTCCTACATCTAAAGCATTCACAGATGTTGGTCAAACTGTAAACGTAGGTGACACTGTTTGTATCGTTGAAGCAATGAAAATGTTTAATCAGATCGAAGCTGAAGTATCAGGTAAAGTTGTATCGATCCTTGTTCAAAATGGTGAGCCTGTCGAATACGATCAACCGCTCTTCATTCTTGAATAAGATAAGGACCATTCCATGATTAAAAAAATACTAATCGCAAATCGTGGTGAAATTGCACTACGTATTTTGCGAGCTTGTAAAGAAATGAATATCGAAACAGTTGCGGTTTACTCAACTGCGGATAGAGATTTAAAACACGTATTATTAGCAGATGACTCTATTTGTATTGGGCCACCACAATCTTTCTCAAGCTACTTAAACATGCCACAATTGATTGCCGCAGCAGAATTAACTGATGCAGATGCAATTCATCCTGGTTATGGTTTCTTAGCAGAAAATGCTGACTTTGCTGAGCGCGTTGAAGAATCTGGATTTATTTTCATTGGCCCTAGAGCTGAAACTATCCGTTTAATGGGTGACAAAGTTTCTGCTAAAAAGGCAATGATCGAAGCAGGTGTTCCTTGTGTGCCTGGTTCTCCTGGCGCATTAACTGATGACGGCGATGCTAATTTAAAATTAGCAACAGAAATCGGTTACCCTGTCATCATCAAAGCTTCTGGCGGCGGTGGTGGTCGTGGTATGCGTGTTGTACACAAAGCTAGCGACTTATTATCTTCCATTGAATTAACAAAAGCTGAAGCAAGTGCAGCATTTGGCAACCCAATGGTATACATGGAAAAATTCCTAGAAAAACCACGTCATGTTGAAATTCAAGTTTTATCTGATGAGCATGGCAACGCTGTTTATTTAGGTGAACGCGATTGTTCTATGCAACGTCGTCACCAAAAAGTAATCGAAGAAGCATTAGCACCTGGCATTACTGAAGAAGAGCGTCAACGCATCGGTGAAGCATGTGTGAATGCATGTAAACGTATTGGTTATCGCGGTGCTGGTACTTTTGAATTCTTGTATGAAAATGGTGAGTTCTATTTCATCGAAATGAATACACGTATTCAAGTAGAGCATCCTGTGACTGAATTAATCACTGGTTTAGACTTAATTCGTGCACAAATTGATATCGCGAATGGCAAGCCATTAAAATTCTCGCAAGAAGATATTAAATTTACAGGTCATGCTGTTGAATGCCGTATCAATGCAGAAGATCCTTCTACATTCTTACCTTCACCAGGCACGATTACTACGTTTGTTCCACCAGGTGGCCCTGGCATCCGTGTTGATACTCATATTTATGCTGGTTACAAAGTACCGCCATATTATGACTCAATGATCGGCAAAATTATTGCTTATGGTCATACTCGTGAAATCGCGATTTCTCGTTTGCGTAATGCATTACAAGAAACTGTAATCGAAGGCATCAAAACGAATATTCCACTTCATTTAAAAATTTTAAATGATCCAAACTTTATTAAAGGTGGAACGGATATCCACTATTTAGAAAAAATGCTAAAAGAAGATAGCAACTAGATCCACAACAAAAAACCCAATCAAATGATTGGGTTTTTATTTTATCTTGTCAATAATTACAACATATTTAATTCAAGCTTCGCTCTTAAAGACATACGTTCTGGTGTCCAGAATGGTTCCCAAACTAAATCAACAAAGCACTCTGTGATTTCAGGTGATGCCATAACTGCATTTTGCACCCACTCAGGCATTGAGCCTGCAACTGGGCAACCTGGTGCTGTTAACGTCATATCAATACGAACCTTGTAATTATTTTCAGTCGTATCTAAAAATTCAATCACATAAACCAAACCTAATTCATATACATCCACAGGAATTTCAGGATCATATACGCGCTTGATATTCGCAACGATATCTTCAACTAATGCTTCGCTAGCTTCAGTTTTTTCAACACCTTCTGCATAATAAATCGCAGCTTCATTTGGTTGTCTTTCTACTTCACTCATTTCAATAATCCTTTGTCGTTACTCAGTTTTAACGGGTTCGCCATTGTCTGTCAGTGCAGCATGAAGCGCATGCCATGCCAAAGTTGCACACTTAACACGAGCAGGATACTTTTTTACCCCTGTCAAAATAGATAATCGCCCTAAACCGCTAGTATCAATATTATCATCAGATGTCACTGCATCATGGAACAAACCATAAAGCGCCTCAGCTTCTTCGATTGTTTTGCCCTTCACCGCTTCCGTCATCAAAGAACTAGATGCAGTTGAAATTGCGCAGCCTTCGCCTTTAAACGAAACATCTTGAATGACATTATTGTCATCAACCGTTAAAAATACTTTAATTTGATCACCACACAATGGATTATGCCCACGGGCAGAATGCGTTGCAGGATCAATCACACGAAAATTACGAGGTTTCTTGTTATGATCAAGAATCACTTCTTGATACAACGCCTGTAAATCAGAATCCATCATTTGTCTTGCTCATCATATAGGACTAAAAGAGTTCGCTATTATACGCCCTTTTTAATTTGCTCGCATTAAGAATGCCATTAAATTCTACTCTATTGAGTATTTACTAAGAATAATTTATCATTGCTAATCCACTTCAACTTAGTTAAAGGTGTATCAATGAGTTCTTGGTTCGACCGTCTGAACCCTATGCGTATCAAGAGTACTAATTCAAATAAAAAAGTACCTGAAGGCATATGGAAAAACTGTAAAAGCTGTGATGCTATTCTTTATCAGCAAGAATTAGAGCAAAATTTAAACGTTTGCCCAAAATGTGATCACCACATGAAAATTTCTGCAAGAAGCCGTTTGTTAAGCTTCTTGGACACTGGTTCAACTGAAGAAATTGCAGGTCATTTAGAGCCTATCGATTTCTTAGGCTTTAAAGATGTAGAGCCTTATAAAAACCGCATCAGTAAAGCACAAAAAGCAACTGGCGAAAAAGATGCAATGATCGCTATGTCTGGCACTTTGAAAAACATGCCTGTTGTAGCTTGTGCATTTGAATTTGATTTCATGGGCGCATCAATGGGCTCAGTTGTTGGTGAACGCTTTAAACGTGCAGCCGATCTTGCTTTTGCAGAACGCAGACCATTAATTGTATTCGCAGCTAGTGGCGGTGCTCGTATGCAAGAAGGTTTAACTTCTTTAATGCAAATGGCTAAAACATCCGCGATTCTTGGCAAAATGAATGATGAAAAAATCCCATTCATTTCTGTATTGACTCACCCTACTTACGGCGGTGTTTCTGCAAGCTTTGCAATGTTAGGTGACGTCATAGTTGCTGAACCAAAAGCATTCATTGGTTTTGCGGGTCCTCGCGTTATTGAACAAACTGTTCGCGAAAAATTACCTGAAGGTTTCCAACAAAGTGAATTCTTATTGGAAAAAGGTGCCATTGATATGATCGTTGATCGTCGCCAAATGCGTAATGAATTATCATCATTGCTATCAAAGCTTTACCACCTTCCTGAACCTTTTGCTGAATCAGCTTTCAAACAAGTAGAAGCAGATAAAAAAGATGCATAAATCTCTTGACCAATGGTTAATTGAGCTCGAAAAAATCCATCCTTTAGCGATGGATTTTAAGTTAGAGCGTATAAAAAATGTTTATCACCAACTCAATCTTGCCCCAATTGCACCTTTTATCATTACGGTAGCAGGCACTAATGGCAAAGGATCGACAACCAATACGATCGCTGCCATTTGTAAAGCAGCAAATATTGAGTATGGTTTATATACATCGCCACATATGCATAACTTTAATGAGCGCATACAGATCAATGGTCAAGATGCTAATGATGATGAAATCATCGAAGCTTTTGAAGCCATCCAAACTGCTCGCGGTGATATCACACTGACCTATTTTGAATTTGCAACATTGGCGGCTTTTTACTTATTCAATAAGCACAAAGTTAAAATTGCAATTTTGGAAGTTGGATTAGGTGGTCGCTTAGATGCCACAAATATTGTCGATGCTGATATCGCAGTGATAACGCCTATCGATTTAGATCACACCAATTTATTGGGTAATACAATCACTGAAATTGCATTTGAAAAAGCTGGCATTATCAAACCTAACGCTTTGGCAATTTCAGCAGAAAGCCAACCCAATATTTCTATCATTACGCAAGCGCAAAAGCAGCAAGCAAAATTATTGCATGCAGAAAAAGATTTTGATTATCACAAAACTGATGATGCATCTTGGCATTATCAATTGGGTGATTTTTCAGCAGACTTACCATTGCCGAAATTACAAGGTGATCATCAATTACAAAATGCAGCAGCAGCGATTACTGCTCTATTAAATAGCCCTTTTAAAAGTCAAATCACTACACCTATCATTGCTGAAGGTTTACTAAATACGCAACTCAAAGGTCGATTCGAAAAGGTTATTTTTAATGATACTGAGTTCTATTTTGACGTTACTCACAATCCTCAAGGTGCTGTAATTCTTCAAAAATTACTACAACCGTATCGTAATGAGCAAAGAAAAGTTATTGCTGTACTTGGTATGCTGCAAGACAAAGATGCCTCTAACTTAGCATCTGTCTTAAAAGATGATATTGATACTTGGGTACTCGCATCATTAGAAGGTGATAGAGGTCAAACATCGGTCGCACTGAAAGAACGAATCGCACCACTTCTGTCCTCTCAAAAAACAATATTGACTGAAAACTCGGTGGATGACGCTTGCCAAAAGGCTCTGAGCCTACAAGAAAATAATGCTATAATTTTGGTGTTTGGGTCATTCCATACTGTTAGTGAAGGTTTAAACTGGATTAATCAGAGATAAATATTATGAATAAAAAACTGCAACAACGCATTGTCGGCTCTATTGCTGTTCTTGGTTTACTTATTTTGGTGTTACCTCATTTATTTTCCTCTAATGAGTACAAACTACCTGAAAAACCTGTTGATAATACTTCTGCTCCTTCAACATCGAATACTAATAATTTCGATGAATTCCCAACATCTGGAATTTCTGTAGAGCCGATCCCAACAGTTTCTTCAAATAATGCTAACAACAATAGTGCTGATCCTATTTCTGAAAATATTTGGAATAATGTTACCGAGTCTTCATCTTCTCAGGTGAATGCTCCAATGATTCCAAGTGTGAATCCTAATGCATCTATTGCTGAACAATTATTGGCTGAAGCTAATGCTAATACATCTAAACAAACGAACTCTACTCAAAGCCAATTACCAAAAATCGAATTAATTGGCTCAACACAATCTAAGCCAAATACAAAAACAGCCACAGCTCAAGCAAAGCCTTCTGCTGCACAGCCACAATTTACTTGGTATGTTCAAATCGGTTCATACTCTAGCAAAGAAAATGCGAACAAAACGATGCAAGATTATAGAAAAAATGGCTATTCATCAGAAGTCGTTTATCTATCAGGACAATACAAAGTTCGCATTGGGCCACTAAAAACTCAAGAAAATGCCAAGAATGTTCAAGCTGAATTGAAACGTCATGGCGTCAGCAGTTATATCATTCAAATTCCATAATTCATAACAGGACATTATGAACACTCTAAATTATATCGACGTCGCCATCATTGGTATTATTGGGCTATCCACCGTTATCGCATTTTTTAGAGGGCTAATTACTGAAGCCCTCTCTTTGCTTGTATGGGTTATTGCTTTTTGGGGAGCGGCTTACTTCTCTCAAGATGTTGCAGCAATGTTACCCGATCAATTAAACTCTATCAGCAAAGGGCAAATTAACCTTGTTGCATCAGAAGGTTCTACAGAAGAGTTATTGGTTTCTATCCTGAGCTATGTGATCACCTTTTTGGGTATTCTATTCATTGCAGGCTTAGTGAATCTTGCTATTTCAATGTTGATTCGCTTCTTAAAAATATCGTTCATCGATCGCTTCTTAGGCATGTTTTTTGGTATTTTACGTGGCTGGTTAGTCGTAGCATTTTTAGGTTTATTCTTCATCAATGCAGGTTTAAATAGTATGCCAATGTGGCAACAAGCAAAATTAACTCCTTTTGTGGAATCTAGTGCTAGCCTAATTTCTAAAGCATTACCAACTAAGTTTTTACAACAAATTAACATCAGCGAATTGTCTAAATTATTGCAGTCTGACTTACAAACGCCACAATCAATAACACCAGCGCAAGCAGCGCCCGTAAGACAGCTTCAAGCTCCCGCACAATCCGCTGAACAATAACTTATTTCATTAATAGGAGAAATAATCATGCACAATGTCTCTCATGATGAGATCAGTAAATTTGACCAACAAGATTGGTGGCAACCAAATGGTAGCTTTCAAACACTTCATGACATCAACCCTACTCGCTTCGAATTCATCGTTGAGTTTGCCGAATTATCTGGCATTAAAGCTTTAGATGTAGGCTGTGGTGGCGGTATTATCTCTGAAGGCTTAGCTAAACGTGGCGCAGAAACAACTGGCGTTGATTTAGCAGAAGGCGCATTACAAGTCGCTCGCCAGCATGCTACTGAAAATGGTTTGAACATTGACTATCAATTATCAACCGTAGAAGCTTTGGCTGAATTACAACCAGAAACTTATGATGTGATCACTTGCTTAGAAATGCTCGAGCATGTTCCTGATCCACAATCTATTCTTGATGCCTGTGCAAAGCTTTTAAAACCAGGCGGTAAAATATTTTTATCTACGATTAATCGCACATTTAAAGCAAAACAATTAGTGATTTTTGCAGCTGAAAATATTTTAAAAATCGTTCCGAAAGGCACACATGATTTTGATAAATTCATCACACCTTTTGAACTCTACAGCTACTGCGAAAATGCAGGTTTATCTGTCAAAGAAACACGTGGAATGTCTTTTAACCCATTTAACCGCGTTTCATATTTAACCAAAGATTTGTCTATGAACTATCTTTTATATGCAGAAAAACCACTGAAGAACATTGATGAGGATTTAAAATGAATCGTTTAGAAGGCAAAGTTATTTTAGTCACAGGCGCTTCAGGCATGGTTGGTAGAAACAGTGCATTAGCTTTAGCCAAAGAAGGTGCGACTGTTATTTTATTGGGTCGTGAAAAAAAGAAAAAAATCCTAGATGAAACCTATGATCAAATCTTAGCTAATGGCGGTGCTGAGCCTGCAATTTTATACATGGATTTTGCTAAATGCTCGACAGATGATTTTTACGCGCTTTACGAAATATTAGAAACTGAATTCGGTAAATTAGATGGCATCGTTCATACAGCGGCAAGCTTGGGCAATTTAACTCCATTAGCTCATACTAATCCTGAAAAATGGTTACTCAGCATCAATACAACATTGAATACACCATTTTATCTGACACAAGCATTGTTACCGCTATTAACCAAAGCAGATAAATATGGCTCTGTGATCTTTTTTGATCATGCAGAAGTTGCAGGTGGCGAAGAAGCTTATTGGGGCAGTTATGCTGTTGCAAAAGCTGGCCTAACAACTTTAATGAAGCTCTTTGCTAATGAATTTGAAGTACAAGAAAAATTACAATTCAATAGCATTGACCCTGTTCGACTAAACTCAGCACTGCGCTACAGCGTTTCACCAACTGGCAGCCGAGATGCTAAAAATATCAATGATGTGACAAAAATCGTAATTGATTTAAACGACAGTGAGAGACCATTTACAACAGGACAAACATTCACTTTATAACACTCGCTTTCTAACTTAAGGAGATCTATATGGCATTGCCTACGATTCAAAGTAGAAAAGGATTCAAACAAGTTTTTGCAGCAACAGCATTATCATTAATGGCTGTAACAGCTATTGCTAATCAAGATGTATCAAGCGCTAATACTCATGAATACACCTTAGATAATGGCTTAAAATTAATCGTGAGAGAAGATCATAGAGCGCCAGTTGCCGTGACTATGGTTTGGTATAAAGTTGGCTCAGTGGATGAACCGCGTGGAAAAGGCGGTATCTCACACATGCTCGAACATATGATGTTCAAAGGCACACCAACTTTAAAACCCAATGAACACTCGACAATCATCGCAAATTTAGGTGGTAAAGATAATGCATTTACCTCTTATGATTACACTGCTTACTTTGAAATCTTGCCGAGCTGGGAACTAGAAACTAGTCTGCGCTTAGAATCTGATCGTATGCATAACCTAGTGTTAAAAGAAGAAGATTTCGCACCTGAGCGCCAAGTTGTGGCAGAAGAACGTCGCCAACGCACAGACAGCAATCCTCAAGCGCTCTTTTACGAAGCATTCAATGCAACCGTTTGGACAACAAATGCTTACCGTAATCCAATCATCGGTTGGATGCCTGAAATTCAAAGTTGGAAATTGTCTGATCTACAATCTTGGTACAACCAATTCTATCGCCCAAACAATGCAACAGTTGTGATTGTGGGTGATGTGGATGCTGATAAAACTTATGAATTAGTTAAAAAATACTTTGGTGAAATTCCTCGCGGTGAAGAAATTGTTCGTGAAGTGAACTTTGAAGTGCCACAAAATGATACTAAATACATAGAAATGGCAGCTCCTGCGAATCTACCTGTTCTATTTATGGCGTATAAAGTGCCTTCGATTAATAGCACCGAAAATAAACAAGAAGCTTATGCTTTATTGTTAGCGTCTGAAATTTTAAGTGGTAGTAATACGGCTCGTTTACCGAAAAAAATGGTGCGTGATTCTCAAAAATCATTGGCAGCTTCTAGTTATTACAATGAAGGCGCTCGTTATGATACAACTTTCTTTTTAAGTGCTGTACCTTCTGAAGGTGTTGAATTAGAAACACTAGAAGCTGAATTACTGGCTGAGATCGAAAGATTACAAACAACTTTAGTTTCTAAAGAAGAGCTTAATAAAATCTTAACGGCTTATCGCACTAGCCAAATTTTTGCGAAAGATTCTCTCTATTCACAAGCAATGTCAATTGGTTCGGCTGAAACGACTGGCGAAGGCTGGAAAAATAGAGAAAACTTAGTCTCTTATCTTGAAAAAGTGACACCTGAAGAAATTCAGCAAGTGGCACAAAAATATCTCAATAAAGATAACCTTACCATTGGCCGTTTACGTGCGAATGCACCATCACTAGAAGCCATCAATGAGGAGAAATAATTATGCTAAAAAGAGCGATCGCAGCCATTGTTGGCATCACAGTAGCATCCATTTCTATGGCGGCTGATATGAAATCTCGAATTCAAGAATGGACAACCGATGAAGGTGCTCGCGTACTGTTTATCGAAGCACCTGAAATCCCAATGGTCGATTTTATTATCTCTATGGATGCAGGCAGTTTCCGTGAAGGCAAAGCTTATGGATTAGCCAGCATGACTTCTCAAATGATGATGTTGGGTACGAAAGATAAAGATGAAAATGAATTCTCTGAAGCTTTAGAAAATCTAGGTAGTTCAATCTCTATGTCTTCAGGCATAGCAAGCACAACGATGAGTATTCGTTCATTAACTGATGAGAAAGTACTGAATGACACATTGGTACTGTGGGAAGAGATGATTCAAGAACCACGCTTTGATGTAGAGATCTTCAATCGTGAACGCACTCAATCCATTGATGCTCAAAAAGCACTTTTAGATAGTCCAAATGCGATTGCGAGTGAAACATTTAGTGCGCTTCTCTACCCTAATCAAGTTCAAGGCGTAACGAGCGAAATGCTTCAAGAATCTTTAAAAACAATGAAGATTGATGCACTGAAAGATTTTAGAAAAGATTATTATCATGCAACAGGTGCAAACATCGTCATTGTCGGTGATTTGGACAGAGCTTCAGCTGAGAAAATTAGCATCGGTATTAGCGAAGTTTTAGGTAAAGGCAAAAAGCTCGATAAAATTTCTGAGCCAGTAGAAAAAGTTAAACCACAAACTGTGCGTAAAGCTTTCAAAAGCCCACAAAGCCGTATTGTGATGGGTCATGTCAGCATTGATCGTTCTAATCCTGATTACTTTCCTTTAATCCTTGGTAATCATGTTTTAGGTGGCAGTGGATTAACGTCATTATTAATGATGGATATTCGAGAAAAACAAGGTTTAACTTATGGTATTTCTAGCGGATTTTCCCCATCATTTTTGCATGGTCCATTCATGATTGGTTTATCCACTAAAAATGAAAGCGTTGATAAAGCGATTACGGCAACCATTCAAGGAACAAAAGACTTTATTAAAAATGGGCCTGATGCTGTTGATTTAGATCGTGCAAAAAATAATTTAATCGGCAGTTCAATTTTAAGTTTAAGCAGTAACAGCGGCTTGGCTGGTGCACTTTTAACCATTGCACAATATGACTTGCCATTAGATTACTACGACACTTATCCTGAAAAAATTAAAAGCATTACAAAAGAAGAAATTCAAAAAGCATTTACTAAGCACGTTCATCCTGATGACTTTGTAACTGTCATCGTAGGTGGAAAAGCTGAATAAATATAGAAAACCATGATAAAGCCCTGCATTTGATGCGGGGCTTTTTTTGATCATGATCAAAATGTTATAGTTTATTCAATTGATTGATTTTCATATATCTATCTTTTATTAGAAGTTTTTATTATTTAATAATAATTATCATTCATCTTATCATTGATCAATCATATATTCGCCCTTATCATCGAGTTAACTAAAAATATAATCTAGATGAGTCAATAATTATGAAACGCGATCCAAGATTAATTGAGTTTTCACGAGAACATCATAGCGCGCTAAAGCTCGGATTATTTCTAAAAAATAGCGCTAATCTTATAGAAATGAATCAACAAATTAATGAGCTGAAAGAGATGTTGATACAACATTTTTCAGAAGAAGAAAAGGAGCTGACGGATATTTTAAACACGTTTAATCAGCCTGATTTAAAAGATCGTTTCATACAAGATCACAAAGATCTTCGTCATTTACTGAATCAACATGAATATAACTATGAAGATGCCAAAGCAATTGGTGTACTTCTAACGGATCATTCTCGTTTTGAAGAGCGTGAGCTATTTTCTGCCATCCAAACTTATTGGGATCAAGAGGAGTTAAAACACAATGTTTAATACTATTTTCTCTTATGCTTTTCGACCATTTTATGCACTTGCTGCAATTTATGTGGTCGGTATTCTTCTTCTTTGGTATCCATTAGGCTTTCAAGGCAATAGCGCTTACCCTAGTTTCTTTTGGCATGGTCACGAAATGATTTGGGGGTTTACAGGTGCAATTATTGTTGGCTTTTTATTAACTGCCATTAGCAATTGGACCAATACACCACCTGTTAATCATTATCGCCTACTTTTACTCGTTCTTCTTTGGCTTATTGCTCGTATTTTCGTTTATATTCCATCTAAACAAGCTATTTATTTTTCCACTTTCTTCGACACTTTATTCTATTTTATTGCCGCAGGATTCATGGCTGTTTCGCTGATTAAAAGTAAAAACTATAATAATATGCTCGTACCAATTGTATTGATCATCTTTGGCACTACCAATATTTTGTTCACGTTAGCCATTACAGGTGCATGGAAATTTTCTTTATTAACCGTTATGCAGCTTGGCTTATTAGGTGTTGCGGCTTTCATTGGTTTAATCGGCAGTAGAGTCATTCCATTCTTTACTAGCATTACGCTGCAACAACAAAATAAATTTTCTAAGCCTTTCACGATGATTGCTTTCTTAGTGCCAGTATTAATGATTATTTTAATGATCATTAATGTACCGAAAACCATCATCTTAATTCTTGGGATCATTACAGCAATCGCTAATCTTTATCAAATATGTCGCTGGTATTCTCCTAAAATTCTTAAAGTACCATTACTTTGGAGCTTATATGCAGGCTTTTTATTTACAACTTTAGGCATTTTAGTTTTGAGCTATGCTTATAGTACAAATATGCATTATCTTTCGCTTTCTACTCACCTAATTTCTGTTGGTGGTATTGGTATTATCACGCTCAGCATGATGTCTCGTACCGCGCTTGGTCATACTGGCAGACCAATGATCCTACCTTCACTGATGAATTATGCTTTTATCGCTATTTTACTGAGCACAATCATCAGAATCATCGCGGCCTTTGCCAATAATAATGTTTATCTATTAATCGCAAGCTCTATTTTATTCAGCTTAGCTTTCATCATCTATTTATATCGCTACCTCCCAATTTTACTCACTCCTAGCAAATAACAATCAATTATAAAAGGAAATATTATGAAAAAATTAGAAGTCATCGAGAATGTCAGTATAGAACCATCCAAAACGAATGATTTTACAAAGCTTGTAGAATTAGTTCGCAAACATGATGGCAATATGTATCGACTTTCCAAAAATGAAGCCACTCATTTAACACACATTGATTTCGACCAACCATATCCGATTATTTTGCTCGATGGCATTGTGGTTCAGATAGGTGCTTATCCTAATCTTGAGCAAGTGCAAGACTGGCTTGGCATTAAAATCGAAGAGAAAGCAGCTTGCTGTGGTGGATGTGGTGGCTAAATATAATCATTAAAAAGCCCATAGAAACGATACAATTTCTATGGCCTTTTTTATTTCATATACTTTTATGAATTATTGGCAGCTAAAGATATAAATCTTAATAACATAAATCTCTGTGCAATATTATCTTCATGATTTGGCAGTGCCTCATGTAAGCTAATTAAATATTTTACAGCAGCTTCACCACCTGCTTGAGCGATCATTTCCAAATAATGATGATTATCATCGCCAATCGCAGCTCGATCATGATGTTGAATTAAGTATTCCACTGCAATATTTTTAACATCGTAAGATATGCTCATTGTTTTCTCTCTTATAGTTGTTATGAATGATTTAACTATATTATATTTTACGCTTGTTTCAACAAATCATTGTGTAAAAGAAAGCCCCTTTCGGGGCTTTCAGATTGCTGATAAACCTCGGTATTTTTATCGAGGTTTTTCTTATGAGAGACTTTTAAAAAAAATCAACTCAAT
>CANRJJ010000008.1 GCA_947630895.1 uncultured Wohlfahrtiimonas sp.
ATCTCTTCCGTTATATTTCAAAAGATTAACCTCTTGCTAAGTTAAAAAGTTGTCATTTATGTGAATAAATTTGAATTCTAACTATACCGAATATCTTTGATTTAGTCATCATTCTCACATTAATGGGGCGAAAATTACCAAATACAATAGATCTTAAAAATTATTGTTCTTTGCCTTTAAAGCCTCGTGCCAATAAATATATTTCTGAACTTCTTGCTCTTGATGCTTTTGGCTTTCTCGTTAGAACTTTATCAAAGTTTTCACGCAATAATTTTAAATATTCTTCAAAGCCTTCGCCTTGGAATATTTTCATTAAAAAATCACCGCCTGGTTTCAAATGATGTATGGAGAAATCAAATGCTAATTCCAACAAATACATCATTCTTGGTTGATCAACACCTTTTACACCACTTGTATTTGGTGCCATGTCCGAAATAACGATGTCAATTTTACGACCGTCTAATAGAGTCTCTAATTGCTTCAATACTTCATCTTCACGGAAGTCACCTGTAATAATATCAACGCCCGCAATTGCACTCATTGGTAAAATATCCAAAGCAAAAACTTTTCCGTTATGCCCTACTTTATGCATTGCGTACTGAGACCAACTGCCTGGTGCTGCACCAAGATCTACAACAGTCATGCCTTGTTTAAACAATAAATCTCTTTCATCCATCTCTGACAATTTATAAATAGCACGTGAACGCCAATTTTCTTTACGTGCGCGTAATACATATTCATCATCATGATGTTCTTTCAACCAACGAGAACTACTTGGTGTACGTTTCTTTCCCATACTCTAAATCACTTTAATATTGCAATTGGACGCAATCCCATAACATTTTCACCTCATCAAGTGTTAATGCTCTGTATTCGCCCGGTTGTAAATTATGATCCAATATTAATGGACCATACTGAATTCTTTGAAGATAAGTCACACATAACCCTACCGCTAAAAACATCTTCTTCACTTGATGATATTTACCTTCGGTTAATGTTACTAATGCTTCGCTTTCGTTTTGATTCGCTTGAATAATATCTAGTTTAGCAGGTGTACAACAAATACCACCATAAAACTCAATACCGTCTGCAAATTGATCAATTTCATTCTCTGTTAATAATCCATTCACTTTCACTCGATAGATTTTTTCAACTTTATATTCAGGTAATGGCAAACGAAAGCTTAATTGACCATTATCTGTTAATAATATTAATCCTTCTGTATTTCTATCTAATCGCCCAATTGGCCAAACATCTTCTGCGATTTCATCGCAAATTGTTGGTAATTTTTGATCCCGTACCGCAGAGATTAATCCTTGTGGCTTATTCATCATAAAATAATGATGCTGTTTCACATTCATAACTTGATCATTTATAGTTAGAGCGTGCAATAAACCATCTACTTCTATTTTGTCATCTGTCACAACAGCATTATTCATTTTTATAGAATTGGTTTGTATCAAATGTCTGATTTCTTTTTTGGAGAGAGATAACTCTTTCAATAAAAATTGGTATAAGTGCATTAAGGCTATTTTTTTCTTTTGGCATCAGTGATAAATGAACGCGCTCTACCCATCAAAAAGCTCCCACTGACCAATCCATAAAATACCAATATGATAAATTCATCTCGTTGAGACAACGAAAAAAATGGTAAAATAATCAACAGGATTATGCCCGCAACTAAAAACATCATTGCTAAGATTCTTAAACTCAAGAAAAGCTGGTGAATTTTTCGTGGTTGCGCTAAGCTTGCCCCCACTTTTTTTTGACTAGGATCGTTATTCATGACTCAAATGAAATTAACCAAGGAACATATACACTCTTTAAAAGGACTCGCTCATACTATCAAACCTGTTTTGATAATGGGTGATAAAGGCTTAACAGAATCTTTCATCGCTGAAGCAGAACGCGCTATAGAATATCACGAGTTGATCAAAATTCGTATTGCTGGTGAAGATAGAGAAGAGAAAAAAGAAATTGCATCTGAATTAACTTCTGCTTTAAATGCGTCTTTGATTCAACACATCGGAAACGTTTTAACTTTATTTAAACGTAATCACGAAGCACCAAAAATTTTCTTCTCTAAATAATTAATTTTAAAAACCCAATTACCTCTATATTTATAGAGGTAATTTTATATATTAAGGTCCTTTATTCTCAGGAACTGCTGTGACAACACTAATCACATTATATGTATCTAATACTTGAGCAATAATCGTGATTCTATATAGTAAATAACCAATATTCTGGGAGTCTTTACCTAATTGCTGGATGATATAATAAGCAGCGCCATCTTTTGAAAATGCACCTGTAAATTCATTACCATCAATTTTTCTCCAATCTCCTGATGGTTTCTGTCCAGTCTTCAATTCAGATAATGCAGTATTAATTTCTAAGTCCGTAATATATTCACACCTAGATGGTGATAAGTTTGGCTCCTCTTTACCATTTACAATGACCACCTCACCACAGAGTGGGCGTCTTGGATAAATTAATGATTGATTGCCTTCACCCTTCACATCATCAATTTTGTCTTCAAGTTCATTTAAAGCAATCATCGCTAAATCTTCTGCTTCTTGCTTAAAAGTCACATATTGCACATTTAATGTTGTAATAGATGTTTGCTGATATAAGCTAATGCCGACAATCGCAAAAATAATTAACATGATTAATGTAATAAACAATATAAAACCTTTTTCGATCTGATTTTTAATCATATTTATTTGCCTCAATTGTCATCACTTGGAGGAGCAGGCATTACACGGCTACTGTCTAACACAACAGTATAACTACGTTTATCCTCAGGATCATTTATGTCGGTAATTGTTATAGTATTTGCATTAAAAGTTACAATTTTCATCATAGCTTCGGCTGTTGCCTCCAATTCTTCTATATCTGTTTCTGTCAATTGCTCATTGACAGGCGCTAAGTTAATACGAGCTGTAAAATCATCAATCAAAATAGGAACAGCCATATTCGATCCTAAATCACCCAAATCAGAGATAGAACGGTTTTGTAATTTGACCAAGCCGACGATTGCGATTGAAAAGATCCCTAAAGCGATCAGAAACTCTAGCAGGAATGAGCCTTTTTGTTGTTTTATTGTCATTTTATCCTCTAATTATATCGACACATTCGCTATATTCTAGCAAATAATACATTTATAGTAATCTTTTGAAATCGCCGATTAATGCAGTTTTTTTCTTCTATTTTGCGTACACTCAGGCAAGCCAAGCTGATAACCATACGAATTACAATCAAACTGAATATTTTTTTGTATGATATCTGATAACGTCAACGCCATTTTTTGATTAATCTCATTTATTAGGTATGTACATTCTTCATTATCTTGGATCTTTAATGCTTTAATATCTTTTTCAAACTTTACTAAAGAGTTTTTCCAAAGATCTTCGTGCTGATATTCATGAGCCTGTAAATGTAAATACTCTTCTTCAAATGCCTGCCGCACTGTTAATAAATAATTACCCATCTTTAACTTCGGCAAAGTCATGACACCTTTTAATTCCAACTCGAATTTATCTGCATAACATACGCCTTCGTGATGTTTGATATGGATAAGCTTGATCGCCGTTGAAGCAGTATAACTGCCAATGCTATTGAGCCCTTTTTCATTGCCGATAATAGAAGCTGTGCCAATCGAATGATTAATGCCTATGATATTCTCAGGATCAACATCATAGTGCTTTTTAACCAACTGAACATCCAATGCATGACTTAAATTAAACAATCCAACTATTGCGACTAAATAACGATAGATCATAATAAGTTTTTCAATAAGCCTTTAATGGCTGGATTTTTATTAATTTGCTTCTCGATCTCGTTATCTAATTTGTTTTGTAATTTATCTTTTTCTTTATCCAATTCTTTTTTAACTTTATCTTTCGCAGCATCTTTTGCAAGATTCAATGCAACTTGTCCTAATTGCTCTGTATCCAAACGACATAATCCATCAGTTTTTTCTAAAGAACCTTCACAAATCAATGGTATTGGTAAACCTTGGAAACGTTGATTAATCTGACAAGCAGGATCAGCATTAATGGAATGATCACCAGTCAAAATCGCATTCATACGATAATTAATCGTCATACGATTTAAATTCACATCGCCTTTACCATTGAAAGCAACACCTGGAATCAACATTTGGAATGGATCATTAGTCACGATGCCATTTCGAATAATAATTTTCCCTGATAATTTTTGGAAATCCGTGTAATTACGATCAAAGTTGCCTGTTAATTGTTTTTGATTCAACAATGCAATGCCCTGACACATTAATTTTTCATAATTCAAATTATTCACTCGCCCTTGTAGCAAATCAAATGTTGCGTTGCCATTCAAATTAGAAATTACTTGGTTTTGCAAACGACCAGCAGTTGTTATGCCAAATTGGCTATTCAAAATGCCTTGTACGTTAATATCCTTATGATTTTGATTCAATCTTGATAACAAGAAATCACTACTGATATATTCTTTCAAAGAAATTTGAGGCAGAATCTTAGTTAAATCAATATGTTGCAAATTACCATTCACCGAAATCTTTGGCTCTTTCTTGCCTTTCAAGGATCCTGTAACTGAAATTGTGCCGTCATAAACTTTAGTTTGCAGCTGATCAATAACTAAATCGCCATTTTTCAATGAGGCTTTCAATTTATTGTTATTCAAATTCAATTGATCTAACGTTAATGTATTCCATTGAATATCCGCAATCACGTTAAAACCATCAGGCAATACAGGAATAATTTCAGCATTCACAGGCACTTTAGTTGTTGAATGATTTTGCGTTTGTTTCTGCCCTTCTTGATTATTCGGTTGCTTTGGTGGTAAGTAATGATCAACCACTAATTGATCTCCTTTCAAAGCCAATGCAATCGTTGACACTTTATCTAAAGCAATCGCACCAGAACCTGTAACTTTTGTATTGTCAAAACTAATTTGAATAGGGTTAATTTCAATATTTTTCAAATTACCATTAATGGATAATTGCGCTGATACTTTTGCCAAAGCTGTTTTAGATTCCATCTGCGGTAACTCTATTTTCAGCTGATTCAATAAAGATTTAGCATTAAATATATTAGTTTTAAGTTCACTGACAAATTTCAATTGATCACCGCCATAATTTTCAGCAATCACATTTCCTGTAATTTGAAGATCATTCATTCCCAATTGCATTTGATCAAAATTAATAATTTCTTTTTGAAGATCAGCTTTCGCAATGCCTTTAACTTGTAGATCTTTCAACGCAAGATCACCAATTCTGCCATTATTATTGATGGATAAATTTGAAACTTGTAGCAACTGTGCTTTCAAATCAAAATCTATTCGTCCTGCTAAATCAGTTAATAATTTAATGTCATCCAAAGTTACGTCATTTTTGAGCTTTAAATTTTTTACTTGTAAATATTTTTTGGCAGAATCAAAATCAATCGTTGCTGATAAATCGAGTGTCCCTTCAATCTTAGGATTATATAAAGCATAGCCACTTTTTACGGATGCATCTATTGGCTGATTAGGACGAACTTCACCTGTATTCACATATAAATTTTTAAGTGCGATTGCCTGGTTACTTTGTGCATCTTTATAAACTAAATTCGCATCATTCACACTGATGCTTTTGATGTAAATATTTGTACTGCTCTGCCCTGTAGTTGTGTTTGTCTTATGATCAGAATTTTGCTCATTCGCTGCTGTAGCTTGATCTGTTTTCTCAAAAGACCAGTTAGTATTTCCTTGTGCATCTTTCAACAATGAAACAGACAAACCATTCACAACCACATCGCTAATATTTAATTCTTTATTCAATAAACTTTTTAACAATATGGATGCTTCGGCTAATTGTATTTTTGCTAATGGAACAGTTGGTGTATTTGGACTAGCGACGGAGATATTTTGAACTTTAATGCCAAGCCATGGATAGAACGTCCATTCAATATCACCATCTATGGTGAGCACAACATTGGCATTTTTCTGCACCAACTCTGTAATCTGAGGCTTAAACTGATTAGGATTGATAAACATCACAATCCCACCGATCGCTAAAGCAATGACAACAACAATCGTAATAATTAGATAAATAAATATTTTAATTAGTTTTTTCATTTTCACACCCAAATGGCAGAATCGTTTTTCCACTAGCATACATCAGTTTTTAATCTTCCGCTGTGGCTAATACACTCCGTTTTCTAATGTGATAAAAAAGTCCACCAATTCCAAATGAAAACAAAATGCCAAAACAGATCATTAAAGCAATGACAGAAACATTGTAATAAGCCAATAATCCAAAAATTACCATCATTAAAATCATCACTACATTTTCTGAAAAATTCTGTACTGCAACAGCTGTTCCTGCACTTTCAAATAATTTCCCACGCTCTTGTAGCAAAGCATTCATTGGTATTACGAATGTTCCGCCCAGCATTCCAATCAAAATTAAAAAGCCGTAAATAGCATATAGATTCGTTTGGAACGAAAATACAATCGTAATAATTCCCATCCCAAACCCTGCCCATAAGCACCATTTAATATTTTTAATGCTGATAAACAGTGATGCAATCAATGCACCAAACACAATACCAATGCTTACAATTGCACTAAGTGTTGCGACCATTTCCGTTCCACCATCTAATACAACTCTTACCCAATCATTCAGTAAAAGCCTTAAGGTGCTTGCTGCGCCCCAAAATAAACTAGTACCCAAGATGGCAAATCGCGCCTGTTTATCACAAGCCAATTTTCGTAAAATTCCACCAAAGCTTATGAGCAAAGCTTTCGGTGCAAAGCTATCTTTACGCGTTGCAGCTATCTTTGGAATGAATAAATTAAAAACAACCGCAACAGCATACATTCCACCCGCAAATACAAATGCCATCACAATATTTTTTTCGGCCAATAATCCACCTAAATACGCACCCAATAATATTGCTAAGATTGTAGAACCTTCTACTAAACCATTCACTTTCACCAATAGTTTCGTCGTCACTAACTCACCCAAAATACCGAACTTAGCAGGTGAATAAATTGCAGCACCTATCCCTACAATGGCATAACACAAGAATGGGCTTGCATCGAAAAACAGTAACGCAACACCAAACAGTTTCATTCCGTTACCAATCATAAGCACTCTGCCTTTTGGCTGATTATCAGCAAAAAGCCCTACAACTGGCGCTAACAAAATGTAAGAGAATAAAAAACAAGCCTGCAATAAATAAGCACTTTCTTTTAAAGCCTCTAACTTATTGAGTAACTCAAGTAATGCGAAAAACAAAGCATTATCAGCAAAGGCTGAAAAAAACTGAGCATTAACAACGCTAATCACGCCTTTATTTAATAGTTTATCTGATGGACTATGTTTCATAATTTAGTCATCCTTAGCCATATTGGTCAAAGTCACGTAGTCGATCTTTCCTGTGCCTAATAATGGTATTTCTTTGAGTACTCGAATATCGCGAGCAACAGCAAGCTCTGGCACACCTAAAGTCTTAGCCATTGCTGACACATCTGAGCGAACGACTTCTTTTTGTGTAGTAAAGAGAACAATTGCTTCCCCTTTGCTTGCATCTTTTCTCACAACAGCAGCATGATGATCATCTTTATAAACTTCTTTAAACAATTTTTCAGCCGTTTCCAATGTCACCATTTCACCTGCAATTTTTGCAAAGCGTTTAACACGACCTTTGATCGCCATGTAACCATCTTCATCAATTGTGACCACATCACCTGTATCGTACCAATGCTGCTGTCCTTCGTATTCAGATGGAACCAATAAACTAGGATTATCGTAAAACAAATAACCTTTCATCACATTTTGACCTTCTACAATCAATTTCCCACCTTCTGCAATACCATCAATCGGTTCTAAAATTGATTTCATACCTGGCAAAATTCGACCAATGCTGTTTTCTTTATAGCTCATCGGGACATTGATAGAAATAACAGGTGAGCATTCTGTTGCACCATAACCTTCCAAAATACGAATACCAAATTTATCAGACCAAGTATCTTTTACAGATTCAGATAAGCGCTCCGCTCCTGCGACTACATAACGCAAAGTCGTGAAATCATATGGATTTGCATATTTGGCATAATTTTGTAAAAACGTTGATGTACCGAATAAAACAGTTGCTTGCACATCGTAAACCAACTCAGGAATCACACGATAATGCAGAGGAGACGGATATAAGAATGTTTTACAACCTGCTCGTAGCGGCAATAAAACACCTGCCGTTAAGCCAAATGCATGAAACACTGGCAATGGACTCATAAAAATATCTTTCGTTGTAAAATCTGCCACTGTGCATAATTGTTCGATATTCGTTAATAAGGATCTATTGGTATGTACAACACCTTTTGGCTTACCTTCTGAACCTGAAGTAAACAATACCAATGCCTCATCATCAGGATTACCTTTTTCTAAATATCGACTTGGCATGAATTTAGCTTTCAATACCCATAACTTATCTTCTTTAGTAATTTGTTTGCGTAGATCTTCCGCATATACCCAATTGATCTCAGGAAATGCTTCAACTAAATAGCCTAAATTACCTTTATCTAAAAAAATTCGTGATGTGATGATCGTTTTGACTTCAGCGGCAGCAATAGCAGCTCCCATCCCATCAATGCCAGCTGTGTAATTCAATAATGCCGATACTCGTTTAGCTAGATTTAAAGCCAAGATTGTCGCAATAGAACCTGTTGCATTAGGCAACAACACACCAACTCTTTCATTCTTTGCAGTAAATTTCTCTACAATTCTGCTAACCCCTAAAATCTTCGTTAAAAACTGATTATATGTTTCCGGTTTACGCTGAATATCTTCAATACATAGAGCATCTCCACCAAATCGATGCTTAGATTGCAAAATCATATTGAATAAAGAAGTGGGCTCAAAAACATTGATGCGCATATCCATCATGATGTCATGTGTATATTTTGCGAGATATTGACGACGCTTTTTCCCATATAAACCTTCAGGAATCGTTATATCTAAAGGTTCTCCCATAGTAATTTTTATTGGCGTAAATAGTCGCTGTTTCACCAATCCTCTCAAACGGCTGAAATATGTATATTCTGCACCTTCCAAAAATACTGGCATCAATGGAACACCAGCTTTTTGAGCAATAAACGCAGCACCTTCATACACTTTCATAAAGCTACCCGTTAATGTAATTCTCCCTTCTGGGAAAATTACAATGGTTCTGCCCTTCATGACTTCTTTGGTCAACATTTTGACAGCCATCGGATGCAATGGATCAACAGTTACGTGATCTATCAGTTTTAAAAATGGTTTAAAGTACCAACGATTGGCAATATCAGTATTCACAACAAATACTGGTCGCTGAGGCAAGAATGCGCCCAGCAATACACCGTCCAAAAAAGATTGGTGATTACATACGATCACGCCATGGGTTGATGCAGCTTTAGCATCAATTTTAGTTTCTACATTAAAGAATAGATTGAGTAAAAATTTTAATATTATTTTCATCAGTGCTCACCACTATTTTGATTTTAATAAACAATGTTTATTTTATAAGCTATTTTTAATTAATCAACGTTTATTTAAATTTCTTAAACATTTTATGACTACTACTTTAAAAGATTTTTATCACTTCCATTGTATTTTTTAATATTGACCGAATCGCTTATCTAGACAACTTCAGTATAATCGCCATACACATCTACATTTTAAAGGATAGTTAATGTCTGCTCCTATCATTTCATTGATTGTTGCGATCGCAAATAATTCCACAATTGGCATCAATAATACTTTGCCTTGGCATTTACCCAATGATTTAGCTTTTTTCAAAAAAAATACGTTGAATAAGCCGATCATCATGGGCAGAAAAACTTATGAGTCATTAGGTCGTCCTTTACCTAAACGCGACAATATCATTATCAGTCGAAATCATCAGCCTGATAACCTTCCTGATAATGTTTTTTATTTTGATTCATTAGAAAAAGCCATTGCCGCTTACAGAAATAAAGAAGAAATCATGATCATTGGTGGTGCTCAACTTTACAAAAGCGCTCTTTCTCATATGAATAGACTGTATTTAACGTTGGTTGATACTGAAGTTGAAGGTGATACTTTTTTACCAGAAGTTTTAGCATTGCCATTTGAGCAAGCAGAATTAATTTACACGGAAAATCATCCTAAAGATGAAAAACATAGCCATTCTTTCAAGTTTGAAATCTGGGATTTTTCATAAAAAAGTGGTGTAAATTTGACTTTACAATTCGATTATCTACTGCAAAATTTAGTGATTTCGCTATAATTGTGCATTCTATCTTTTATATTGAGTGATTTATGGCTGTTTCAACAAAGAAAGTAAGCTGGTATAAAAAATACGCAAGCTACAAATACTATATCCCTTTGGCAAATGCGATTACGCCATATTGTCTTTGGGGAAGCCTTATTCTCGCAATTATTGGTTTAACACTTGGATTAGGTTTTGCACCGCCTGATTATCAGCAAGGTAATAGCTTTAGAATTATTTACATTCATGTACCTGCTGCAATGCTTTCCACTTCCTTATATATGACAATGGCGATCACGAGCCTTTGTTTTTTAATCTGGAGAGTTAAATTATTGCCTCTAGTTGCGAGAAGCCTTGCTGTTGTTGGTGCTGTTTATACGGCTATTGCGCTTGTTACAGGTGCAATTTGGGGAGCACCAACTTGGGGTACTTGGTGGGTTTGGGATATCAGACTAACTTCTGAACTGTTATTATTATTCTTCTACGTTGGTTATATCGCTTTTGATCATGCCATTGAAGATCGTCAAACAGCTGACTTCTTTACATCTATTTTAGCAGTAATCGGCATTGCAATGGCATTACTTGTAAAATTCTCAGTATATTTTTTCAACTCTTTACACCAAAAAAGCACACTTTTTGCATCCGGCGGTCCGAAAATTCCGATGGATATGTTACTACCACTGATTCTAATGCTGATCGCTTATAGTCTATTTACAACAGGTTATGTTCTCAAAAAGAGCGTGAACTTGATCAATAGAGAAAGAGTTATGAAGCATTATTTGAATCAATAATTATGGATGGAATTGCGATGACATTTGCATTTGGGAGCTTTGCAGAATTTCTGCAAATGGGAAAACATGGTTTATACGTTTGGTTGAGTTATGGATTTTTCTTAATCTGTGTACTTGGCTTGGTGATCCCACTATTTAGCGAAAGCAAGAAACTAAAACAAATTATGAAGCAAGAAGGAATTGAATAATGACCCCGAAACAGAAACAACGAGCCATTATTGTCTCCGCATTGGTAGCGGTTACTCTCGCAGCAATTGGTCTAATCATTTATGCATCAAGAAGCGAATTAAACTACTACTATTCACCCATTGAAGTGAAAGAAGGCAAAGCACCATTAGAACGATCCATCCGTATTGGTGGCTTGGTTGCTCCTGGCTCAGTCGTTAAAAGCACAGAAACCATTGATGTTGCTTTCGACATCATGGATGGACAAGATCGAGTGAGTGTAACGTACGATAAAATGTTGCCTGACTTATTCAGAGAAGGCCAAGGCGTAATCGCAACAGGCATTCTCACAGATACAAACACCTTTACAGCGACAGAAATTTTAGCAAAACATGATGAAACATACATGCCGCCTGAAGTTAAAGAATCTCTTGAAAGAACTGGTATTGTCATTGATGAAAATTCAAGACATCCTGGCTCACAACCTTAAGGAGTTGGCATGTTACCATTTGGCGAATTAACGTTATACATCGCACTAGCTTCATCATTACTACTACTTTTCTTACCAATAGTTGGGCTTTATACACATAATATAAAGCTCATGCAGACATCAAAACCATTAACAGCATGGATTTTCTGGATGCTGTTAGTCTCATTTTTATGTCTTGGTTACGCTTTCTACGTGAATGATTTCAGTTATTCATACGTTTACAGTAACTCCAATACTCAATTACCCGCAATTTATAGATTTACTGCTATTTGGGGTAGCCATGAAGGCTCTGTATTGCTTTGGGTATTAACTTTATCCTTATGGATGTATGTTGCGACTTTCTTTATGCGCAAATTGCCAATAGAACTAACGGCAACGACATTATCGATCTTGGGTGCGATTTCAGCTGCATTCATCGCATTTGTAATCTTTACATCTAATCCATTTGATCGACTCATTGATAACATTATTTTTGATGGTCGCGATCTTAATCCGCTATTACAAGACATCGGCTTAATTATTCATCCTCCATTACTTTATATGGGTTATGTTGGTTTTGCTGTGCCATACGCATTTGTCTGCGCAATTTTAATTAATGGCTACATTGATCGTGTAACTGTTCGTTGGTTGCGCCCTTGGGTATTAGCAGCTTGGGGATTTTTAACATTAGGTATTACCGTTGGTAGCTGGTGGGCTTATTACGAGCTCGGCTGGGGCGGTTGGTGGTTCTGGGATCCTGTAGAAAATGCTTCATTAATTCCATGGATTTTATCAACAGCACTTCTCCACTCTTTAATTACAACTGAAAAACGCCAAGCTTTCTCTATTTGGTCAGTTTTAATGGCGATCTTATGTTTCTGCTTAAGCGTATTGGGAACATTCTTAGTACGTTCAGGCGTATTAACATCTGTGCATTCATTCGCTGCTGATCCGACCCGCGGCGCGATCATCTTAATGATCTTAGCAATGGTTGTGATATTTGGTATTGGCTTGCTTTTATTGCGCTCAGGTAGAATTCGTCAACAATCAAACGTGACATTAGTTTCTAGAGAAACTGGTATTTTATTGAATAACATTTTCTTATCAGTTGTGTGCTTCATCGTTGTATTGGGTACGCTTTACCCATTAATTATTGATATGTTAGCAATTGGTAAAATCTCAGTTGGCCCTAACTTCTTCAATAAAACAGTGAATCCACTCGCTTTGATTCTTTTAGTGATTATGGGTATTACGCCATTAGTACGCTTTAAGAAAGATCAATTCAGTCGCATCAAAAAACCTTTGATCTTCATGGGCATTGCATCATTGATTTTAGGTCCTTTATCTAATGCGTTATATGTAACGTATATTAATAACCTAAATCACAACAATGAACTTCCATTGCCATTATTTGAACCAATGGTTACGTTAAGCTTAATCCTATGTTATTGGGTATTCTTTGGTATCTTGTCTGAGATTTACATGCACAAACCACGCAATGCAAATTTCATCAAAGGATTCTTCTCACAATCTATGTCTCGCGTTGCAATGAACTTGGGTCACTTCGGTACAGTCATTTTAATCATTGGTATCACCATGACAAGTTATTATAGCGTTGAAGCGGATCGCTTATTGAAAGTTGGACAAACTGAAGCAGTACAAGGTTATGACTTTACGTTAGAGAAGCTAGAAGATATTCAAGGCCCTAACTACACAGCAACCAAAGGTACTTTCTCAGTGAGCTTCCAAGGTGAATTCTTACGCATGATGCATCCTGAAAAACGTATCTATACTGCAAGCGGCATGCCAATCAGTGAAGTAGCGCTGCGTGCATCTATCTTAGATGATCTCTACATTGCTCTTTCTGAAGAGCGCCCTGGTCAAAGCTGGGCAATTCGCTTATATGTTAAACCATTCATTCGTTGGATTTGGTTCGGTGGAATCATTATGTCGATTGCGGCAGTGATTGCAGTATTCAGCCTACGTCGTCCAACGCCAGTTGAAAATAAAGGATAATTATGAAAAAACCAGTTGTCGTAAGCATTACTATTGCTGCATTGGTCATCATTTTTGGATTTTTCTTTACAACTTTAACGAATGATCCAAGTAAGCTACCTTCACAATTAGAAGGTAAATCATTGCCTGAATTTAGCTCAAAAAAATTAGATGCACCGAATTCAATTGCAACGATTCTAACCAATGAAGATATCAAAGGCCCTGCGTTAATCAACGTATGGGCAACTTGGTGCCCAACTTGTCGTGATGAGCATGAAACATTGAATGGCTTAAAAGATCAAGGCATCACCATTTATGGCATTAACTATAAAGATGATCCTACTTTGGCTCATCAATGGTTACAAAATCTTGGCGACCCATATTTATTTAATTTCTTAGATGAAAGTGGCGCTGTAGGTATTGAACTTGGCGTTTATGGTGCACCTGAAACATTCTTTGTGGATAAAAACAATATCATCCGTTATCGTCATGTGGGTGCTATTTTGCCGAATGTTTGGAATTCTGAATTAAAAACGATTTATGAATCACTCTTCACTCAAGGAGATCAATCATAATGAAAAAATTCTTAATGTTTTTGGTCTTAATCTCTGGATTAGCTGTTGCAAACGTTAATATTTATCCTTTCACGAATCCTGTGAATGAAAAGCGATTCAACTCGCTCATTAAAGATTTACGTTGCCCTAAATGCCAAAACCAAAACTTAGCTGATTCAGATGCTCCATTGGCAAAAGACTTAAAAGATCGTGTTTATACAATGATCAACGATGGCAGAAGCGACAGTGAAATTATGGGTTTTATGGTGGATCGTTACGGTGATTTCGTACTTTATACGCCACCGATGAAGCCAATTACTTATGCACTTTGGTTTGGTCCAATCATCGTTTTATTAGCTGTATTGGTCATCATTTTCTCTCGCCGTAAAAAAACGGCAGATGAAACTATTCAGCCACTATCACAATCAGAAATCGAAAAATTGTCTGAAATGCTAAACAAAAAGGATACTCCTCAATGATTTTTGCCTCTTTTTTACTTTTTGCACTGACAATATTAGTTATTTTCTATCCATTGGTCAGATCAAAATCAGCACAACAAGAAGTTTCGTTGCAGGATATTTACAAGAAAAACTATATCGCAACTGAAGAACGCTTATCTAAAGATCTTGCGAATGGTGTATTAACGCAAGAACAATATGACATTCAAAAAGCTGAAGCTGCACGTGATCTACTAAAAATTAGCAGACAAAATGCTGTGAAGTTGTCTTCACCAACGCGTTTGGTTGTTACTTTAATTGCGTTACTGTTCCCATTACTTGCCATTGGTGGTTTCTGGGCACTGTCTTACACGCCTGATGTTCGCCTTTATGATTCCGAACGCACTCGCTTAGCACAAGAGTTCTCTGAATGGCGCGATACTCTTCCACAAGAAGAGTTAGATTCATACAAAAGCGTATTGGAACTCACGCCACAACCGCGTAATCCTGAAATTTTTAATGAGTTAAAATATGGTTTCCCTGCTCTATTTTTCATGAGTGCTAAAGAAACTCATGACAATCCAGCAACTTTAAAATTATTGGGCAAAATGCTTTATGACGTTAGATGGTTGCCTGCTGCTTATGAGGTCTATTCAAGAGTTTTAGCACTTTCTCCGAATGATCATATTGCCAATGCAATGATCATTGATATCGAGCTACAAAACTCTAAAAACCAACTAACACCTGCTTTAATTGAGAAAATTGAGCGTTTCTTAGCTTTATATCCTGAAGAAACAGGCTTCCGTATCATGTACGCGCAAGCGTTGTATGATAACCAAATGGTGGATGAAGCAATTGTACAATGGCAAACGCTTCGCACATTCTTTGCTGAGTTGAACAATACCCCTGAGCAACAAGAACAAGCTGAAGCGACACTTCAAGCAATCGACATGGTATTAGCTGCCATTAATCAGCAAACGATGGAAACAGCACAAATTCGTAATTATCTAATCGATACCAAATCATTAGACGATTTGGATTGGGATACTTTATCGAATCCTGCGTTATTAACGATTTATATGATGGACTTAGAGGAAAACACGCCATTAGCTTATAAAGAAATCTTAATTACACCTGATTCTAATATTCCTGAACAAATCTCAATCAATGATTTTGATAGCTTTGAAGGCATTGCACAACCTATTCGTAACTATGAGCATATTGCGGTATTTGGCGACATTAAAGACCTAAAAGATAACTCAACAGTTTACACGACTCATCTTGTTCAATTGCCTAAAGGTGCTTATGAAAGTGCATTGTTATTTGAACCAAAAGATGACGTAGAGCCATTTGCAAACAATATGAATGTGATTGTTGATTTAGTTACCGAGCAACAAGAAAATCGTTTCTTAGTACAAGTGAATGCGCCTGAAGTTGATTTAGAAGCATTACCGAATGCAGCAACGCTGAATCTGTTCATCTCAACAGTAGGTTCTCGTATGCCTTTAGCCGCTAAAAAGATTCCAGCAGCTAAAACATTGAGCTTTCCATTGACTGTAGAAATTACTGATGCTGATAAATTAATCCCGAATTCTCCGAGCTTATTCTCTTATGACAATCTCGAAGTGGGTGGTCGTTTAAGCATGACGAATGAGGCTGTTGGTACAGCAGGCGATATTGAAAGCATCAAGGAAGCCATTCCTGAAGCTAAAATCAACGTTATCACTTTAGATCAGATTCGTGACAGTTCAAAAGCTTCACCAATCTCGCCAAATCAATGACCTTTCCTAAATTTACCTTAAACATTCAAGATGTCAGCGCAACGCGTAATTACAGAAAAGTATTTACGCCAGTTTCGCTGACATTGAAAAATGGTGATAGCCTTTATATTGAAGGTGAAAATGGCGCGGGTAAAACAACATTTTTACGTGTGATCGCAGGGCTTAATAATATCTATTTAGGTGATATTTTATTCGATGGCGTTAATCGTAAAGAGCTCGCTCACACTTATAATCAGCAAATCTTGTATATCGGGCATGCGTTAGGTTTAAAAGATGATTTAACTGCTTACGAAAACATCAACTTAATGTTAAAAATTCAAGGCATTAAAAAATCTGAAGCTGAGATTTATGAAGTTTTTGAACAGCTTTCTATTCCTACGCAAAACCGCGCGATTCGCTTTTTATCCGCAGGACAAAGACGTCGTGTCGCACTATCTCGTTTATGGTTAGAGCCTAAAACCATTTGGATTTTAGATGAGCCATTTACAGCTTTAGATAAGCGCTCTATCGAAATTTTAGAATCCGCCATCAAGGCTCATTATGAACAAAATGGCACAGTTATTTTCACTTCTCATCAAACACCATCAGAAGCAGTGTATAATCAACACCATATTATTGAGAGCTATAGAAAAGAATGAGTGTTTTCACTGCGATCATTCAACGTGATCTACAACTGGGCATGCGCCAACGCACAGAATTATTAACCCCGATGATCTTCTTTTTGATCATCGTGAGCCTATTTCCATTAGGCTTAGGGTTGGATAATGAAAAAGTGATGCGCAATGTTTCACCTGCCATTTTATGGATTGGTGCTCTTTTATCGAACATGTTAATCATGGAACGTTTATTTAAAAATGACTATGATGATGGATCTTTAGAGCAATTAATGCTTTCAGGCACGCCATTAGTCGTTGTTGTTTTAGGCAAAATCATTGCTCATTGGTGCTTAACCGCGCTGCCATTAATCATCGTTTCACCCATTTTAGGTTTAATGCTCTATTTCACTGTGCCACAAGCTCTAGAAATTGCGTTTCTACTGCTGATCGCTACGCCTGTATTAAGTTGCATTGGTGCTATTTGTACCGCATTAACCTTACAACTCAGACGCGCAGGCTTACTGCTCAGCATCATCGCGCTACCTCTCTTTTTACCTGTGCTTATTTTTGGTGTGCAGGCAACGCTTAGAATCGTCGAAGGGCATTCTGTGGTTGGTTTCTATGCTGTATTTTTCGCATTAGATTTAATCACGCTTGCACTCGCTCCTCTTATTACAGCTTTTGCACTTCGCATTAGTCTTCATTAAATTTTCCTGAGATTTACATGACAAAAAAAACAACTCCAGCCGTGGCTATGGACTACACACAACAATTACCGCCTGCTGTGCACTCATGGATTTTGACCATCATTTCTGATTTGGGTGGGCATCGTGAATTTATCCATAAAGATTTTTTCAGTGACGATCAGCTAGCGACAGCTTTATCTTTAGATAAATGGATCAATCATAAGCCACCTTTGAATCGTGCTGATATTTTAAAAACTTTAAAAGAACAACAAGAAGCCTTACTGGCTGATCCTGAGCTTTTTACTAAGCCTTATAATGCTGATTTAAGCCATAATTTAGAAAACTTAAAATCACTCATTGATCTAACAGATACAGAATGTGCTTTATTAGAATTCACGTTGATTACTTACAATGAAACATTCTTGAATAATGCTTTGGATTTATTGGGCGCAATTAGCTCTGACCAAATGTACCGCATTCTTGCTGTGCTATTGCAAAAAACTCCGCAAGAAATCCGTACTGCATTTGCGTCAGATGGCACATTGGCTCGTACAGGTTTAGTGCGTGTTCATCACGGCCCTTCTCTCTTCTTCCGCGGCAAGATTGATTTATTGTCTCGCAATTTTATTGAGGCAATGTTCTCTCACGAAACAACGCCATATAACATTCTTAAAGATGTTGTTTCTAAGAGTAAACCAACAAAATTAACGCTAGAGAACTTCAATTACTTAAAAACTGAGCTCTCTATTTTAGTGCCATATTTACAGCATGCATTGGATAACAATGAAAAAGGCATCAACATATTAATTTATGGTGAGCCTGGCACAGGTAAAACAGAATTGGCGCGCGTTTTGGTGGATCACTTCAAAGTTTCTGCTTATGAAGTTGTGTCTGAGTCCATTCATGGCGAAGGCGTAGAAAAAGGCGAGCAACGCTTATATGCTTATTTAGCGGCACAAAACTTCTTCTGTAATCAAAAATCATTGATCATCTTTGATGAAATTGAAGATGTATTTTTTGATGGCTCAATGGAAGGCTTACCAAACTTCTCTAAAGCATGGTTTAACCATATTTTAGAAACCAATAAAATTCCAACCATTTGGATTTGTAATGATACTTATGACATTGATCCCGCGATCATTCGTCGTTTTGACTTCACATTCCATTTAGCATCACCACCGAAATCAGAACGCAAAGCAATGCTTGAATCAGCATTAAAAGGTTCTCTCAGTCCAAATACTTTAAATGCCTTAGCATTGTCGAAAGATTTAGTGCCTGCCATCATTGATCGCACTGCAAAAGTTCTCAATACCATCGAGAAATCTTTGAATGTCAGCTACGATGAAGCTGCTGCGACTATCATCAATGGCACACTCAAAGCACAAGGCAATGAAGAAATTCGCATTGCGAAAATTGGTGGCTTAAGCGAAATTTATAATCCTGCATTCACCAATACTGATTCAAACTTATCTTTATTGGCTGAGCGTTTAAAAGTATTCAATGAAGCTCGGATCTGTTTGTATGGTGCTTCAGGCACTGGTAAATCAGCTTTTGCACACTATTTATCAGATTATTTAAACAAACCGTTACTCATCAAAAAAGTTTCAGATTTGATGGATAAATATGTGGGTGAAACTGAGAAACAAATCGCCGCTGCATTCCATGAAGCAAATACAACAGGTGCAATCTTGTTGATGGATGAAGTGGATAGCTTCTTGCGCGATCGTCGCCATGCACAGCAAAACTATGAAGTGACGATGGTAAATGAAATGCTCACGCAAATGGAAGAGTTTTCTGGCATTTTCATCGCAACCACAAACTTAATGGATCATTTAGATCAAGCGATGCTGCGTCGCTTTGACTTTAAAGTGAAGTTTAACTACTTAACGACAGAGCAAGCTTGGTTATTGTTCAATGAACAATGCCGTTATTTAGGCTTTAAAGAGATTGATCCTGCTTTGGAAGCGAGCTTTAAAAAACTTACAAGCTTAGCGCCTGGCGACTTTGCAATCTCTGCTCGCCAAGCTAAATTGGGCGTGATCACTAAACCTGAAGAAATCATCGCTCAGCTTGTGAAAGAAAATGATCTCAAACAAGCCAAAGGCACAACGATTGGTTTTGTGGCAAATAAATAATCAATAAAAGGAAACAGAAATGTTTCCTTTTTATTACACTTAAAAAAATATTAATTTAAAAAACTGACTAAATCTTGGAAATAAAACATGAAAATATCAGAAGTATATATAAATAAACTGGAGAGAATATTAGAGATATATTCTAAGGAAAATGAGCCTAATCCAAAAAATATTCAAGCAATTTCCAATTTAATCCAATATTTAATGAAATATGAAAATATTATCAATAACGAGACAATCGAAATTACTAATAATTCACCATATATAGAATTAACTAAACAAATTAGCCAAAATGTAAAAGATGAATTATCAAAATATCAGATAGAAAATAAATTTAGTGATGGTGCAGAATTAACAACAATACCTACCATTGCATATAATGCTAAACAACTACTTGATCCTGATAGATTATATGAACTATCCCTTGGCAAGTTAAATGATGATTTTAAACGCTTAGAATTATTAGAAATAATTAAAGATACTGAAAAAAATATTATTCTATTAGGTGCAAATGGTAGCGGTAAATCATCTTTAGCTAATTTTCTAAAAAACTCTGGCAACCAAAGAATAATTGTTGCTCCTGCACAAAAATATTTATTTATTCCAGAATCAACTGGATATCATGATAAAACAACAGCAGACTATGATTTCATTAGAAACAAACAGCAAGAACACGATTTTAAAAATATTTTCAATATTAATGACTTTGAGTTTTATTTTAAGAACCTCATAACCGCTTTGATTAATGAATATACTGAAGAGGCTAACAAACACTATTTAGGTAGTGAAAGCACAGAATTTAGTAAATCTAAAATGGCAATATTATGTCGTATATTTAATGAATTATTACCTAATATTAAACTCGAAATAATTACAAAAAATAGATCTTTAAGTGTTATTTCTGTATTAACCGAGGAAGAATACAACTTTAATTTAATGAGCGATGGAGAAAGAGCTGTTATTTTCTATCTAGCTAGTGTGTTAATAGCAGAAGACAAGAGCATCATTGTCATAGATGAACCTGAAACATATATCAATCCTTCTATCTATAAAGAATTATGGGACCGATTAATTTCTGAACGCTCAGATTGTCAATTCATTTTTATTACACACTCCATGGATTTTATTGCATCACGTGCTGCAGAAAATACTAAATTTTATTGGCTAAAAAAATTTACACCACCTGACTCCTGGGAAATAGAAGCTCTTCCAACAATAGGGGATATTCCTAAAATATTAGTGGCAGAACTTGCGAGTAGCCGTAAACCAATTTTATTCTGTGAAGGAACACTAGAAAGCTGGGATTATCAAATTTATAGCATATTATTTAGTGACAAATACACTGTACAACCCATTGAAAGCCATACATCTGTTATTAACTATACAAAAGCATTTAATGAATCTAATCATTTACATCACAACAATGCAATTGGAATCATAGATGGAGATTTACTTTTTGGAGACAGAATAGAACAATATAAAAAAAATCATATTCATGTATTGCCTTTCAATGAAATTGAAATGATTTTATTATGGCAACCAATAATAGAAGAAGTTCTAAGTCATTTTAATAATAAAGATGATGTCGAACAAAAAATCGTAGCATTTCAGAATGAACTAGTTGAAAAAATTCTTACGAACAAACAAAGAATAATCACTGCGGCAGTAAAAAAAGAAATTGATAGTGAGCTCGGAAATTATCGTATTCAAAATGACAAATCTATTGAAAATATTAAAGCAGAGATGATCAACTTATCAGAAAAGCTAGCAGACATAGATGCTATCACAAAAAATATATCAGCTTCTCTAGAAGCTGCATTAGAAGCTAAAGACTATGATTCATTATTGATCTTATGTAATTTAAAAGGTGAAATATTAAATGGATTGGGAAATAAAAAATTAGATAATGATTATGCTAAGAAAGCAAAATACGCAATTGCAAATAATCCAGAGCTACAAAAACAACTTAAAACAAAATTCTTCAAGGATATACATTAATCCTCAATAAAAAAGCCCTCAATAAGGGCTTTTCACTATCTATCTTTTTATTATTCTTAATACTTTTACGCACTCATTTTTCCTAAGAAATCTTCAATACGATTGGAATTATATTGCAAAATATTTCCTTGGTTTTTGATGCGTACAACATCCAAAAATTCCATGCGGCTGATCACATGATTCACTAAGTGTTCTCTTGCTCTCTCAGTAATATCTGAGCCTTTTAATTGTGAGCGAATCGTGTTGCGCAAACTCTCAAGCTTCACTGGGCGAGAGTAATCTTCAATTTTATGTAGCATTTTGCACATTTTAATTAACAAAGAATCAAACTGTAACTCTTTATTACTGCGCGTTGTTCCCACGCGCTTTGCTTTTTTATTCGGTGAGCGATTCACTAGATTAATAATCGCGTCAAAGTCTTTGTCATTAGAATATATTTCAAATCGATCATATTGCTCAAAGTAACAGCCCAACATAAATGTGATGCCAAAATCTGCTGAGTTGTTCGCGATGTCGCCCATTTTTACTAATTCTAGTCGCCCTTGCATTACAAATTCGCTCAATGATGTAATCCAATCTAAGGGGATTTTCACGCCAGTATTGGCATAACAAATCACAACTTTGTGATATTCCTTAAATTCGAGAATGAGTTCGGTAATCTTGGATGGGCAATTTTCGATGTCTATGAATAAAATAGAGCGTTTCGTTACATCCGGTAAGCTAATGATGGTTTTATCTTTCATCGTGATCATTCCTCTGTTTAGTTGTATATTCAGGACAATGATGAAGCTCATTCGAGATTACCAAGCAATTGTGTCAGTTTTTTGACAATGAACGGATATATATTTTCCCCATAAAAAAAGGCGGTTTTACCGCCTTTTTAATACATTGATAATGCTTCATTATTTGTGAATTTTCGTGCCTTTAGTGCCTTTCAGCGCATCAGCCATAGTTTCTAGCTTTGTAACAATCCCAACGCCATTTGGGCATGCCGCAATGTAATCCAATAAAGATTCTACTTTTGGCAGCATGCTACCCGCAGGGAATTGTCCTTCAGCTTTATACTTTTCAGCATCAGCCACAGATAATTCAGATAACCACTCTTGATTAGGCTTGCCAAAATTCACAGCGATTTGCTCAACGCCTGTTGGAATCAAGTAAACATCTGCTTGTAAATCTGCTGCCAATAAAGAAGACACTCGATCTTTATCAATCACTGATTCAATGCCCGTTACAGTATTATCTGCATTCTTTTGAACAGGAATACCGCCACCGCCACAAGCAATCACAAGCGCATCAGAATCCACTAAGCTTTTAATCACATCCAATTCAACAATCGATTTTGGCGATGGAGATGCAACCACTCTTCTCCAACCACGACCTGAATCTTCAACGATATTCCAGCCTTCTTTCGCTGCTTTCTCTTTAGCAACTGCTTCTTCCATAAACACGCCAACAGGTTTGTTAGGCGTTAAAAAAGCAGGATCTTGAGGATCAACTTCAACTTGCGTCACAACTGAAACAACTGGCTTATTGATTCCGCGTCTTTTAAATTCATTACCAATCGCTGATTGTAATAAATAACCAATTTCACCCTGAGTACTTGATACATGATGATCTAGAGGATATTGAGGCAAATCAGTCGCTGCTGCATCTTGCATTAAATGGATACCAACGTGTGGTCCATTACCATGAGTTAGCACAACTCTCCAGCCTGCTTCGACCAAATTGACAACATCCACTGCTAACTTATCTGCAACTTCACGCTGAGATTTAATATCAATATGATTATTGTCTTCAATCAGTGCATTACCACCAATTGCTAAAACCATTACAGGTACTTTCTTTTGATCACTCATACAGTTTCCTCTTATATAACGTTTTAATTAAGCTCACTAACGTTAACAGTGTAATGGAGAATGCAACAATAATTACGTTATAAAAATAATTAAATCAATCATCTAAAATTAAAAAAAACAATTATTGAGCATTCTCGTGGAAACTTGATTAATTACCTTGATAGCCTTTATAAGACAAAGGTAAAAATGCAATGATGATTGCCAAAATAGATACTGCTCCGATATACCAAGCTGCACCTAAAGGCGTAATATCCAATAACCAAATGGTTAAAGCTGGCGTAATTGCACTGAAAACTGCATACGCTAAGTTATAAGAAAATGATAATCCTGAATAACGAATTTTTGCAGGATAAGCTCTTGTACCAACGATTGGTGTCAATGCGATTGAACCTGTGAATAAACCCATCAATGCTGCAGTTATATATAACATTTCAACGCTTGGCTCATGCATCAATACTGAGTAAAAAATAAATGATGTAATCGCTAAACCACCCCAAGCAATGATTGCTGTTACGCGAGTTTTCAACACATCTTCCATCCATCCGAAGAGCGCACAACCAATCGTTAACGTCAATGCCATAATACATCCTATGATACGAGCATCTAGCGATGGCAATTCATACATTCCACCCAATATTTTTACAGGTGTCATCAATATACCAACCATAATTGTTGTTGAAAGTGTCCATGTTAATAAGCTCACAATGCTAGTCGCCAACATGTGTTTTTTGATTACTGTCACTACAGGAATCTCTTTCGATAACTCTTTTCGCTCTGCCATTTCTTGGAAGATCGGTGTTTCATTTAAATAACGACGTAAATAAACAGAAATTACACCAAACAAACCACCCGCGATGAATGGAATTCTCCATGCGTAATCTAAAATTTCTTCAACAGAGAATGTTAAATCGATCAAAATAGAAACAACAAAACCTAATAAAATACCGCCTGTGATGCCACTCGTTAATACGCCCACCCCTAAACCATAACGATTACGTGGAGTGTGTTCTGCGATAAATACCCAAGCGCCTGGCATTTCTCCGCCAATCGCCGCACCTTGGAACATACGCATAATGATCAATAAAACAGGTGCCAATAATCCAATACTTTCATAAGTTGGCATTACGCCGATCACAAATGTTGGCAATGCCATCATCGCAACACTCAAAGTAAACATTTTTTTACGGCCTAAAGTATCACCGAAATGCGCCATGATGATGCCACCAATTGGACGAGCAATATAGCCTGCCGCAAAACCACCCCAAGCGTAAATATCTCCCCAAACTGTTCCCATAAGATCTGCAGGTAAAAACAGCTTTTTCACGACAGTTTCGATGTAGAGTGCATAGATTACAAAATCATAAAATTCTAAAGTTCCGCCTAAAGATGAAAGGCTTAGTGTTTTGTAATCTTCTTTATTTAATGGGCGTGCTGAGGGGGAGTTACTATCCGATTGAGACATTGTTGCAGACATACAATTTTTCCTAAAACTTATTTTGAACGAACAGACATCATAGCCACACCTTTTTTAAAATTTCAATCCTTCACATAAAATATTTATTTACATCTATTTACTTTTAACAATGGATAAAATTTGACCACTACCACTTTATGTTTACTTTTTACCTGATCCTAACAAAACTTAATACATAAAATATTTGTTTCAAATCAATATATTGATTTTTAAATTTGCATCAAATTAAAATTTAATTCACGTAAATTTGTATTCTTATAAAAAATATGGTTTATATAGCTACAAATTAGCTACACATTATGAAAAACCTCGGAGGAAAACATGTATAAAATTATTCAAATGGCATTTGCATTTATAGGGATCATTGTCGGAGCTGGCTTTGCCTCTGGCCAAGAAATCCTACAATATTTCACAAGCTTCGGCATTTTAGGCACTGCGGGTGCAGTTTTGGCAACGGGGTTGTTTGCCTATATGGGCATGATGTTAATGATGATGGGTTGCCGTTTAAAAGCTCAATCTCACGATGAAGCCATTTATAAACTCAGCGGTAAAGTAATGGGTGTTGCAATTGACTATATTATTATCTTAACGTTATTTGGCGTAGGTATTGTTATGGTTGCTGGCGCAGGTAGCATGCTCAATCAACAATACGGATTACCAAGCTGGGTTGGCAGTTTACTCATGACAGTATTAGTCACCGCGACAGTATTATTACCAATTAATCGTGTAATTGCACTCATTGCAGCAATCACACCAACATTAATTATAGCGCTTACAATTATCTGTGTTTATAGCTTATTCACTTCTCATGCAACCATTGAAGAACTAGATCCTATCGCAAAATCAGTGCCAACATCTTTACCAAACTGGTTCATCTCAACCATTAACTACGTTTCTTTTAACGTTGCAGTAGGTGCAGGTATGGCATTAGTAATGGGTGGCAGTGAGAAAAGCGAAAAAATTGCTAAATGGGGTGGCTTACTAGGTGGTTTAGGTATCGGTGTATTAATCATCATCGCTCACTTTGCAATCTTCTATAAAATTAATGATGTAAAAGATGTTGGCTTGCCATTATTAAAAATCATCCAAGATATCTCTCCTACATTAGGCATCTTAATGACATTGGTATTATTTGGCATGATCTATAACACAGGTGTTGCAATGTACTATGCTTTCGTTGCTCGCTTTACAGTAATGCAAACCAAACGTTCATACATTTTTGCGATCATTACAGGTGTCGTTGGTTTCTTAATTAGCTTTGCAGGCTTCACAGGTTTAGTTGCTTACTTGTATCCATTAATCGGCTACTTAGGCTTGTTATTAATCGCAATTTTAGTTTACTCACCATTCAAAATTAAAAAAGATCAAAAAGAAGAAAAAAATCAAAAAACAGTTTTTCAATTGGAAGATGATGAAACTACTATCACAACAAATGTATAATTAGTTCTAATGAGCAAAAAAGCTTTGGCTAATGCCAAAGCTTTTTTTATTGGGTTCAATAAATAAATTGGTTTTACTAACTCATATAATCTTTCAAAAATCGCATATTATCAGTGATCACTGAATCCACACCGATTGAAAATAGATACTTAATGTCTTCAGGCTCATTTGCCGTATAAACCATCACAAATAGCCCTAATTCATGGCATCGATGAACAATTTCAGCCGATAAAATTCTATAGTTCGTGATAATGCCAACACATTTCAGCTCAGACAAGATTTTAAAGAACTTATCTTTATCATTTTCCCAATCATCCACTAATAATGCTCGAGGAATGCTTGGCGAAGTATCCATTGCACCTTTCAATGCTTCTGGTTGAAATGAGGATAATAAAAATGGATAAACAGCTGCATCAAATGGTACTTTTTGCTCTAAAAATTGTGCGACAGCAACGCCAGTTTCATAAGCTTCGCCAGCATTCGGTTTCAGCTCAATGTCTAATTGATATTTATTAATCGTGACAAAGTCTATGAGTTGCTCCAAGCGCGCTAAAGGCTCACCTGTATAATGCATAGAGTGCCAACTGCCTGCATCTTTTTTAGATAATTCATCCCAAGTGAATAAACTCGCTAAGCCTTCGCCATTCGTTGTACGCATCAAGTGGTCATCATGATGTAAAAACAGTTCTTTATCCTTCGATAATTTCACATCACATTCGAACATTGTATAACCACTTTTTGCGCCCAATCTAAAGGCTGCCAAAGTATTTTCTGGGGCATCTTTCCCTGCACCACGATGAGCAATCAAATTAGGATATATATAATTATTTGGCATATTGATTCCTTATGTATTAATTATCTATGAATCGCTTTTGTGTCGTCGGATCAAACCACAATATCTCATCTAGTTTTGGCATGACAGAAAATTTTTGATTGCGTTGGTATTTGCTCTCTAAATCACGCGAATCTTCCGTGCGAATCGTCAAAGAAACATCACCTAAGTTCGTATAAAGCAACTGCTCAGAGCCTAATGTTTCTGATAAAGACAACACAACATCCCAAGTCGCATCATTCGTTTCTGCTAGTACATCAAAATGCTCTGGGCGAATTCCTAAAATCCAATCTTTCTGTCCACTATTTAAAATACCCGATGGCACTTGGATATTTTTCAATTCGATACCACCCAAATAAACGCGCTGATCTTTGATCTCAACATTCAATAAATTCATCGCAGGTGAACCCATAAAATTTGCAACAAAAGTAGATGCAGGCGAATGGAAGATTTCACTTGGTGTACCAAACTGTTCAACAACACCGCCATTCATGATGATGATTCTATCTGCTAACGTCATCGCTTCTGTTTGATCATGCGTCACATACAATGAAGTAATACCAATTTGATTATGACGACGGCGAATTTCTAAACGCGTAGATGTTCGAAGCTTTGCATCCAAGTTCGATAATGGTTCATCGAATAAAAAGAGTTTTGGCTTACGAACAATCGCCCTGCCCATTGCTACTCGCTGTCTTTGTCCACCTGATAATTGATTTGGTTTTTTATCCAAATGTTGCTCAATGTCCAACATTTTAGCGGTATCTTGAATGCGCCTTTCAATTTCATCTTTCGGCATTTTGGCTAACTTCACGCCATAAGCCATGTTTTCACGAACACTCATGTGAGGATACAAAGCATAGTTTTGGAAAACCATCGCGATATCACGTTGAGCAGGTTCAAGTGCTGTCACATCTTTATCGCCAATCATAATTGTGCCGCCTGAGCTTTCTTCTAAGCCTGCGATCACTCGTAACAATGTCGATTTACCACAACCTGATGGCCCAACAACAACGATAAATTCACCATCTTGAATCTCTATATCAATCCCTTTCAGAACTAAAGGGCCCGGTTTTCTTTTTGATCCATAATGTTTAGTAATATTTTTCAACTGAACTGTAGACATAATTCTCTAACTTCCTTTATTTATTTTTCGCTGTCGATCAAGCCTTTAACCAACCATTTTTGCATTAATAAAATGACCAACATTGGCGGTATTAGCATCAATACAACAGTTGCCATCACGATATTCCAATCCACAGCGACATCGCCATTCCCCATCATTTGTCGTAAACCAACAGCTAATGGAAACATATCTTCTTTGGTTGCCATTAAAAGTGGCCACAAATATTGATTCCAGCCATAAATGAACTGAATCACAAACAAAGATGCAATCGTCGGAATGGATAATGGCAATAAGATGTCTTTAAAAAATCGAATTGCACCAGCGCCATCAATACGCGCAGCTTCTAACAATTCATCAGGCACTGTTTTAAAGAATTGCCTAAATAAAAATGTTGCAGTTGCAGAGGCGATCAATGGAATTGTTAAACCCGCATAGCTATTCAACATTTTCAGATTAGCCACAACATCAAAGGTTGGGATAATACGCACTTCAACCGGCAACATTAATGTGATGAAGATGATCCAAAAAAGCAACGTTCTGAATGGAAATCTAAAGTACACAATTGCGAAAGCAGACAATAACGAAATGGCTATTTTGCCCACAGCGATGATGAGCGTCATCACTGTCGTTACCCACAACATTCGCGCCGCTGAAATAGAAACACCTTCGCCACCCGATAAAGCTTTTGAGTAGTTTTCCCAGAAATGTTCACCTGGTACTAAAGATAAAGGTACATTTACAACTTCTTGTGCTGTTTGCGTCGATGCCACAAAAGCCAAATAGATCGGGAAACAAACCAGCAATACGCTGATGATTAAAAAGAAATGGGATAAAAATTTTAGCCCAGGACGATTCTCTATCATAATTATTGATTCCCCTTGCGATCAATGAAACGGAATTGAACAATGGTCAGCATTAATACAAAGCCCATTAAAATCACTGACTGCGCAGCAGAACCACCATAATCCATCGCTTTAAAGCCATCAAAATAAATGCGATACACCAATGTTGATGTCGCTTTCCCTGGCCCGCCTTGCGTTAAGGCATCAATAATGGCAAATGTATCAAAGAACACATACACAACATTGATCACGCATAAAAAGAAAGTTGTTGGCCATAACAGTGGAAATTGAATGGAGAAAAATCTGCGCCAAGGGCCAGCACCATCAATCGCCGCAGCTTCCATTAAAGATTTAGGAATCGCTTGTAAGCCTGCAAAAAAGAATAAAAAGTTATAAGAAATCTGTTTCCAAATCGACGCGATAATCACAAGCCACATTGCTTGATCTGCATTCAATTGATGGTTCCAAGTAATGCCTATTTTACTTAACCAATATGAAATGATTCCGAAAGATGGCGCGAACATAAATGTCCACAATACGCCAACAATAATGGGTGAAACTGCATAAGGTAAAATTAATGCTGTGCGATAAAAGAGCGAGGCTCGCACAACTTTTTGCATAAAAAATGCCAAAAATAACGATAAACTCAAACCCAATAACGTGACCCAAAAAGAGAAATAAATGGTGACATAAACAGAATCAACATAAGTTTTATCCGCAAACAATGTGCGAAAGTTTTCAAAGCCAACCCATTCACGAGAAGTACCAAAAATATCTTCTAACTGAAAACTTTGGACCAATGCTTGCCCCGCTGGCCAATAAAAGAAAATGGCAATAATGACTAATTGAGGCAAGATCAACAGCCATGGTAAAACTCGATAATGCTTAAAATATAATTTCATAAAACAACAGCCTTTGATTCGATACTAATAAAAAAAGAAGTGAAGAATCATTTCCCCACTTCTTCATCAAAGCTACTTGTTAGCTCTTTCAAAACGTTTCAACAATGCATTTCCACGCTCTACTGCGCTGTCTAATGCTGCTTTTGGCGTTTTCTTTCCTGTCCAAATTTGTTCTGTTTCTTCATCTACGATCGTACGAATTTGGAGCATATTGCCTAAGCGCAAGCCTTTAGTATTGTCTGTTGTATCTCGAATCATCTGCTCGACAGGTACATCAGCCCCAGGATTTTCATTATAGAAGCCTGTTTTCTCTGTAATCTCAAATGCCTCTTTAGTCACTGGTAAATAACCTGTTCTCATGTGGCTTTGTGCCGCTCTTTCAGGTTCTGAAATAAACTCAAAGAACTTCGCAACACCTTTATAGTTCTCAGCTGGCTTGCCATTCAATACCCATAAACTAGCACCACCGATGACTGTATTTTGTGGTGCACCTTCAACATCGTCATAATATGGCAAAGTTGTTTCTGCAAAATCAAACTGCGCATCACGTTTCAAGCCTGAATAGAATCCTGATGAACCCATGAAAATTGCACATTCACCTGATAAAAATGCTGGCTGAGATGCAACTGAACGGCCTTTATAAACGAACAAGCCATTTTTAGCCATATCACTCAAGTTTTCGAAATGTTTAACATGCAAAGGCGTATTAAATTGCAACTCAACATCTAAACCATCGAAGCCATTATTTTTAGATGCATATGGCACATTGTGCCAAGCTGAAAAGCTTTCTAGCTGTGTCCAGCCCATCCAAGAAATGGTCATTGGGCATTTGCTGCCTGCCGCTTTCAATGCTTCTGTTGCTTCACGCAACTCTTTCCATGTTTTCGGTGCTTTGTCAGGATCCAATCCTGCTTTTTTAAATTCATCTTTATTGTAATACATCACCGTTGTTGAGCTGTTGAATGGCATCGACAACAAATCGCCTTCTGGCGATGCATAGTAGCTCGCAACCGCAGGAATATAATCATCGATCTCAAACTCAATATTGTTCTCTTTCATGATGTCAGAAACAGATTTCGTAATCCCTTTTGAGTAGATCATCGATGCTGTTCCCACTTCAAAAACTTGCAATATATCTGGCGCTTGCCCTGAACGAATCGCTGCAACACCCGCAGTCATAGATTGCTCATAATCGCCTTTAAAAACTGGCACAACTTTATAGTCTGATTGGCTTGCGTTAAATTCATTCGCCAAATCATTCACCCAATCATTCAGTGCGCCATTCATCGAATGCCACCATTGAATTTCAGTTTGTGCATAAGATGCACTCATTAATGCACTTGCCCCCAAAATCGTTGCCAAAGCAATTTTCTTTATTTTCATCGATGCTTCTCTCCGTAAAATTTATATTTATTAACTACGTCTGATTGATGATGTTTATCCTCGCACTATATTTAACATATATTGCCAAATTAAACACCCAACAATGTAGCTAAAAAGTAACCAGAATAAAAAGCCCAACCTTACGATTGGGCTTTTATAAAATTGTTATATTTTATTGGTTTACGCGTTCAAAACGTTTCAGCAATGCATTGCCGCGCTCTACGATGTTATCCAATGCTTGTTTTGGCTCTTGCTCACCGATCCATACTTTTTCTGTTTCTTCATCCATAATCGTACGAATTTGTAACATATTGCCTAAACGAATGCCTTTAGTATTGTCTGTTGCTTTACGAATCATTTGTTCAACAGGCACATCTGCACCAGGGTTTTCATCATAGAAACCTGACTTTTCTGTAATTTCAAATGCTTCTTTTGTGATTGGTAAATAACCTGTTCTCATGTGGCTGTCTGCTGCTCTTTCAGGCTGTGAAATGTAATCAAAGAACTGAGCAACACCTTTATAGTTTTCCGCAGGTTTGCCATTCAATACCCACAAGCTTGCGCCACCAATTACCGTATTTTGTGGTGCACCTTTTACATCTGAGTAATAAGGCATTTGTGCTTCACCAAATTCAAATTTAGCATCACGTTTAATGCCTGCATAAGCACCTGATGAACCAAATGTGATTGCACACTCACCAGCAATAAACGCAGGCTGTGCACCATCACCACGGCCTTTATAAACAAACAAGCCATTCTTAGCCATATCGTTTAAGTTTTCTAAATGGCGAACTTGTAATGGCTCATTCAATAACAACTCAACATCTAAACCATCAAAGCCATTATTCTTAGTGGCAACAGGTTGATTGTGCCATGAAGAGAAGCTTTCTAATTGCGTCCAACCAAACCAAGTTGTCGTCATTGGGCATTTGCTACCTGAAGCTTTTAAAGCCTCAGTTGCTGTACGAATTTCTTCCCATGTTTTTGGTGGTTGATCAGGATTTAAACCTGCTTTTTTGAACTCATCTTTATTGTAGTACATTACCGTTGTTGAGCTATTGAATGGCAATGATAATAATTTACCATTTGGTGCAGTGTAGTAACTTGCCACCGCAGGGATGTATGCATCCATATCTAATGGCACATTGCTCTCTTCCATAATTTCAGAGACAGATTTAATCACGCCATCAGCATGAATCATGGATGCTGTGCCCACTTCGAATACTTGCAAAATATCTGGCGCATTGCCCGATCTAACTGCTGCAACACCAGCCGTCATTGATTGATCGTAGCTGCCTTTAAATACCGGCACAACTTTATAATCTTTTTGCGATTCATTGAAACCATTCGCCAAATCTTGTACCCAATCGCCCAATGGACCTTCCATTGAATGCCACCACTGAATTTCAGCTTGAGCCATGACTGAGCTTGATAAAAATCCAAAACCTAAAATTGTTGCTGCAGCGAGTTTTTTTACTTTAGTGACCATGAGGTTTCCTCGGTTTATTTATAATGAACTCCGAGGAGTATAAGAAAGATTTATGACACTAAAATTACAATCCAAATTTTTATACAACGTCATTAGATTGTCATAAATCCTCAATATACTGATCAAAAACTATAACTAATAACGCGAAATTACATGAATTATTAAATTATTTTTCACCTGTTAATAACGCTCCATCTTGGAAGATTATATATGCTAGCAATTTTTGATTTAGATGAAACACTCATTCAAGGCGACTGCGTCACTCTTTGGTGCGAATGGCTTTGTGAGCAAGGTTTCATTGAAAACATTAAAGAATTCCTCGCGCAAGAAGCTGAAATTATGCGGGCATACAAAGCAAAAACTTTGGATCAACAAGATTGCATGAATTTAATTTTTAAGCCGATCGTGCATTTAACCATGTCAGAAATTCACTCGCACATAGAACAATTCATTCGCTCAAAAATTGCACCAATCATCTATCAAGCAGGCTTTTCTTTGACCCAAGATCACATCAAAAATGGTGATGATGTCTTAATTATTTCAGCTTCGCCACAGATCTTTGTGAATCCGATCGCGAAACATTTTTTTAATATCGACAAAGCATTTGGCATTGAAATTTCACATGAAAATAATCATTACACAGGTAAAATCACAGGAATCATGCCTTATCAAGCAGGCAAAATTAGTACACTAAACCAATACATTCAACACAATAATATTGAATCCTCAAATGCTTTAGAGCATTGCTATTTCTATAGTGATTCCATCAATGATCTGCCATTGTTAGAACTTGTCGCTTACCCGAATGTTGTGAATCCTGATGTTGCGCTCAATGAAATCGCAGAGATGAATAACTGGCCAGTGTTACAGTTTAAAACCCTTCTGAAATAATATCGAAGTGATACTTCAAGCGAGCATTGTCCATATAAGTCTTAGACTTTAACTCTTCATATTTTTTAAAGACACGATTGGAATACTTTAAGGTTTTATCATTCTTACTACCGTTATAACGGTGTAACGCCGCACGTAAATTGCCCTCTTTATAAACGTACTCCATCAATATCTCTGTGCCAATCGCAATATTCGCACGAATGTCATACAACACATCCACATCGCCATATTGGTTAATCTTATCCAAATGCCATTTAGGAACAACTTGCATTAAACCAATCGCACCAACACCACTTTCTGCATGTGGCTTATAAGTGGATTCTACAAAAATGATCGCCATTAAAAGCTCTAAATCAATTTTATATTTTTGTGCATTAATGTCTGCGCTACGCACCAAAATTCGAGCTTCTTGTTCAGTCAAATCATAGTTATTTAATAAATAGCGCACCATTCTTTGGCGCTTATTCCGACGAATATCGCTGTGGTATTGAAAATTTTCAATCACGCCACTGTAACGCTCTAAATCACGCTCTGTAAATAGCGATATTGAAGGTTTTGATAACCCCCAAAATTTAAGCATATCCAATGGTTCAACATTATCCACAGCATCAATATGCAAAATATCAAATTGTGCACTCTCTGGATTTTCGTTGTGATGAAATGACAAATTGTAAAAGGTTATCGCCAATAGCGCCAAAACAATCGTCCCAATAATTCTTATGTTTTTTTGGATGATTGATAGAATCATGCAGCCTGTTTTTATTATTGAACAAGCGCAGATTATACCAACAAAAACAAATAGTTCAGCTAGAATTTATTTCTATTATTGATAAGTATCAACTCTATTGTGCCAGCCCGGTAACCAACGCTCTTCATTACGATCTTTGTCTGCATTATTCACGCGATTGGTTAATACATTTTTAGCAGATTGGCGAAAGCTTCCCATCAAGTTCTGTTTTGTAGTTTGATCATTCATCCCTTCTAGAACTTGTAACAATCCCCAGCCTTGATTGTTGTAACGTTCATTCGGATTAATGCCTTCACCTTTAAAGTTAATGTAATCAATCAACGCATACAAACCAACAGGATCATTCAATAAAGCATTAAAGTTCTGTTCTACTTTTTTCTTTTGATTCGTGTGTGCCAATATTTTTGGCAAAGAGGCATTCAATCGGTTGGCAATGAACTCAATTTGCACAGGCTGCGTGTTATATAAAAAGGCTTCTAGATCATTAAAAGCTTGATCATTTTGCTTTGCAGCTAAAAACTCTGTTTGTGTTTTCCACGGCGCATAACGATACATACGCAATAACCATGGCAACTCTATATTCTTAGATTGGTAAAATTTCACCAATAATGGAAAGCTTTCTTCAAAACGCTCAGGCTCATTGTATTTGTACCAAATAAAATGTCCGATTCCCAATGATGGAAAATTTTCACCATTGTTCCAAACGACTAAATTTTCACGCTTCCCGCCTGTTTCATTGCGATAAATTTTAGCTGCAATTTCAGTCAATGTTTGTTCTGGAATTTTAATATCTGCAAAACTGATGCTCATAGAAAACAATAAAACAGTGGCTAAACGAATCAACATTTTTAACTCCAATCCAATAAAAAAGCGCCTTTCAGCGCTTCATTGTGAGTATTTTTAATAAAAAATCAATTTAAAATACCAGGCTCTTGGTTAATGCCTTGAAACTTAAATAACTTCGCTTCTTTAAAATCTTTTGTCGCATTGCCTGAGAAAATATTTTTCTGATCTTTCCCTAAGTCCAGCTTCATCACTTTACCTGTTTTTTCATTAAAATCGATCTGTTTTAAATCAACCCAGAAAGTATTTGGCGTAAGCGCTGATTCAAAGAAATACAACAATTCTTTATGATCCACAACTGTGCGCCAGCGAGTGGATGAAATATTTGGCTCAGCTTCTGTATTCAAACCAAATGGGACAGAAACGTTACGAATCACGCTGAATACACTTGCGATCGAAGTGCGCAAATCTTCATTTTTAGGAATCGCATTGATGTAGAACGATGCACGAGCAAAGCGATCCGATGCACGATTTGTACCTGGTAACATCACTGTGCCACCAATTTGTTGCCAATAAGTATTGAGCGCCAATTGCTCTTCAAAAGTTGGCGAGTTCGTCATCACTTGGTAATCACGACTATGATGAATCACTTGCTTACCTTTAATGTACTCAATAATTGCACTATCGCCTGTTGCATCAGAAATCGACAAATGCAGCGTTGCATTACGAGTTTCTCCTGGCACTTTATCCGTCACAACCACAAATTCTTCTTTCGATAATGCATCGACAGCTTCTTGTACTGTTGCAAAGTTATCCAATACATATTGTGCCCAAGCTGAAATAGAGAGCAATTTTTTATCCGTTGAAACATCTGGATATTCTGATTCTACCAACCATAATAAGTTAGCTGCCAAACCCTTTTCATTCACGCCATCTGTGCTTGAAATATCATAGCCTGAAGCAATGACGCTGCCATATTTTGATACCCATTCCACAGAATTAGGACCAGCACCACCATTTTGATGAATGCCTTTTGGCAAAATCCATAAGTTAGTGCCAACATCAACTTTCCAATCCATTGATCGTCCAGTAATTACACGATCATTATCACCTAAAAATACTGCTCGAGTACAAGCTAAACCTACAGGAATCGCGGCAAGACAGAATGTCATAACTGCTGCCGATAATAAACGGCGCGTATATTTTTTCATGTAACCACCTTAAATATTCAATGAAGCTTTTATTCTATATAAATTATCTTCTTTGTAACGAAGTTTATTAAAAGTGTTGATATTAAGGTATATTATCAACCATTCAACACAAATAGATTTATGGATTAATCATGGCCAATCAAAAGAAACTTGTTGTGCTCGGTAGCACGAATATCGACCACATTTTAAATGTTCCTTATTTTTTAGCACCTGGAGAAACCTTGAGTGCTAATCAATACCAAATCGCAATGGGCGGTAAAGGTGCAAACCAAGCCGTTGCTGCGGGTAGAGCTGGTGCGAATATCCAATTTATCACAGCTGTGGGTAATGATTCATTTGGTAAAGAAGCTTTGGCACAGTTCAAAGATGATGGCATCGATATCTCTTTAATCGAAACAATTGAAAATGAAAAAACAGGCGTTGCGCTTATTTTCGTCAATAACGAAGGCGAAAATATGATTGGAATTCATCCTGGTGCAAATGCACATGTTTTACCAGAAATGCTCAATAAAAAATTAGAAGCCATTCAATCAGCAGATGCTTTGCTAATGCAATTAGAAATCCCATTAGAAACAATCCAATTAGCGATAGACTATGCTAAAGAGAACGGTGTATTGGTTGCGTTAAATCCTGCACCTGCGAAACCTTTGTCCGACGAGCTCTTATCAAAAATCGACATCATTACGCCAAATGAAACAGAAGCTGAAATTTTGACGGGCATCAAAGTTGATTCAGCAGAAAAAGCCCAACAAGCAGCTGAAGTTTTACATAACAAAGGCATTACGACAGTTATTATCACTATGGGTAAAGAAGGCGCTTGGGTTAGTGAAAATAAACAAGGATTACTCATTAAAGGCTTTAAAGTTCATGCCATTGATACCATCGCAGCAGGGGATACTTTTAACGGTGTATTGCTAAAAGCTTTATTGGATGATGTTAGTTTAAATAATGCCATTGAGATCGCAAATGCAGCGGCGGCAATTGCAGTGACTCGTAAAGGTGCGCAACCTTCTATTCCATGGGCAAATGAAATAGAAGAGTTTTTAACTCAAAATTTTTAGAAACTCGAGCAATATGATTATTCTTAAGGAGCGATGATGAAAAAATTGATCTACCTAGCTATCATAACTATATTCGGTCAGTTCACTTACGCAGAAAATTTAATTGAGTATCAATCAACACCTTTAGCAATTGTGTTAATGGATCGCGCCTTATTGGATAATGATGAGTTCTCAAATATGACCTTAACTCAACAAGTCAATCATATTGAAAACCCAAATCAAATATTGATAACGCTTACTGAATCAGATTTACTAGACGATTCTATTTTAGCCATACAGTCTGTATATGATATTCATAAAAACGAACAAGGTTGGTTCTTACAAGAAAAACAAGTTTCTTACCAATGTCGTAGAGGGGAAAATATCACATTATTTTCTAAAAAAATATGCCCTTAAATACTAAAAGCAGTCATATCGACTGCTTTTTTCTTAATCATCTAAATGTAACGATTCAGAATAAAATCTAATGCTTTATCCAACTCAGCGATTAACTGCAATATTTCTTCGCTATGATCATCGTCACCCATTGTAAAGAATTCTGTTTGTTTTTGAGCTTCGATTAATTCTGCGATCTTCACTGCTGGCTTAAATACATATTCACCTTTAGTATTTTTTTCTTCTGCCAATGCATAAAATTTATCCGTTAATCCTACTGAATAAAATCTAGCATCAGGCAATAAGTTTTTCCAAATATACAATGCAAAGAAACCACGCACATAAGCACCTTTTTGCGTTGCAGAAATCACATCTAACAGTAAATTAATGGCTGCTTTTTGGCTTGGATTAAACTCACTCGCGTAATCAATACCACTTGCAGCCTTTGGTGCATTCACAATTTCAATGAGATCATTAGGATTAATCATAAAAGACATTCTTTCAGCACGCGTGATGGTTTCTGCTCTTTTAAGGTTGTTCGCACCCGTTGCAACAAATGCCTCATAACTTTCACGAACTGAACTCAATAATAGGCCAAACTCTAAATCCCTAGTTTCTGAGGATCTTACTTCTAAAAACAATTCCTGAAATTTCATATTCACACCTTACTTTCTTTATATTACTGTACTCACTACTAAATAATTTTTAATTATTTTAACCATAATTAGTTTATACAGCTAAATTTAATTTTCAGGCAATAAATTTCAGATAATAAATTTAATATACCTTTTTAATAACTTATAATATAATTAAAACAACTTTAAGTTATAAAGAGTGATTCCTATGAAAACAGCTTATATCGTTCAAACTTTTACAAGACAAGGCAATGGCCAATCATCACAATTATTCAACGATCCTGCCGTACAATGCTCTTCAGCTGAGGAAGCCATCAATCGAGCAGAAAGGTTTTCAGAAATGCGCGCGGGTGTTTTAGCAATCTCGCAAGCTTATGATGAAACAACAGGTGATTATGGTGATATGAAGGTTCTCGCTCATTACGGAGAAATTCCTGAAGGTGCGTTAGGCTACGATGACTAAATATAGAAAAGGCGCTCTAAAGCGCCTTTTTGATTCATAGGATAAAGAATATCTTAGCTATAGATTTGGCTATTGTTTTCAATGAATTCTTTAGATTTCTCTTTCATACCTTCAGCGATCTTTTGCTCGATGAATTCACCAGTTTGATCTTTTAACTTAATGTCTTGTGAAATTTTCATGCTACAGAATTTAGGACCACACATTGAGCAGAAATGTGCAACTTTAGCGCCTGCCGCTGGCAATGTTTCATCATGATATTCACGTGCACGCTCAGGATCTAAACCTAAGTTAAATTGATCTTCCCAACGGAATTCAAAACGTGCTTTAGACAATGCATCATCGCGTTGTTGTGCATTAGGATGTCCCTTAGCTAAATCAGCCGCATGTGCCGCTAACTTATAAGTGATTACGCCTACGCGCACATCTTCACGATTTGGTAAGCCTAAATGCTCTTTTGGCGTTACATAGCACAACATCGCTGTGCCATACCAACCAATCATCGCTGCGCCAATTGCTGAAGTAATATGGTCATAACCTGGTGCAATATCAGTAGTGAGCGGGCCTAATGTATAGAAAGGCGCATCATCACAATGCTTCTCTTGCATTTCCATGTTTTCTTTAATTTTATGCATTGGTACATGACCAGGTCCTTCGATCATCGTTTGTACATCATGCTTCCATGCGATTTTTGTCAATTCACCCAATGTTTCAAGCTCTGCAAATTGTGCAGCATCATTCGCATCCGCAATTGAACCTGGGCGCAAACCATCACCCAAAGAGAATGAAATATCATAACGTTTCATGATTTCACAAATCTCTTCAAAATTTTCATAGATGAAGTTTTCTTTATGATGCGCCAAGCACCATTGCGCCATGATAGAGCCCCCACGAGAAACAATGCCCGTTACACGCTTAGCCGTTAATGGAATGTAGCGCAATAAAACACCCGCATGAATCGTGAAGTAATCCACACCTTGTTCCGCTTGCTCGATCAATGTATCGCGGAAGACTTCCCACGTTAAATCTTCAGCGATGCCATTCACTTTTTCTAATGCTTGATAAATTGGCACTGTACCAATTGGTACTGCTGAGTTACGAATGATCCATTCACGTGTTTTATGAATGTCTTTACCCGTAGATAAATCCATTACGTTGTCCGCCCCCCAACGTGTTGCCCACGTCATTTTTTCAACTTCTTCTTCAATGGATGACGTAACCGCTGAGTTACCGATATTGGCATTAATTTTCACATGGAAATTTTTACCAATGATCATTGGCTCTGATTCAGGATGATTAATATTGTTCGGAATAATGCCGCGCCCTGCTGCCACTTCATCACGTACAAATTCAGGTGTCATGTTTTCACGAATGGCGATAAACTCCATTTCAGGTGTAATGATTCCTTTACGCGCATAATGCATTTGCGTTACGTTCTGCCCTGCTTTCGCACGCAATGGTTTACGTTTTAAACCTGGGAATGCACCTTCTAAATTACGCGGATCATTCAAATCACGATAACCGTTATCAACTGCTTTAATCTCACGGCCTTCGTACTCTTCAACATCACCACGCTCCATGATCCAATTACGACGCAATGCAGGTAAACCTTTAGTTAAATCCACCGCATAATTACTGTCCGTGTATGGTCCACTTGTATCATAAACGCGGAATGGTTCATTTTGTTCGATGATTTGCCCTTTGCTATCCAACGTAGGATCTAAAGCAATTTCACGCATTGGCACGCGAATATCTGGGCGGCTACCAATCACATAAACTTTTTGGCTGCGAGGAAAACTAGATTTAATTTCGATTTTACTACTTGTTGACATTACAACTCTCCATGATGATAAAAATGAAACGAGAGTCTGGCAACGTAATGAAATATGAACAGGTAAAAGGCTTATAAAAACCCATAAAAAAACCTTACTTCCACAAAAGTGAAAATAAGGCTCATTTAGTCGTTCGGATATACTTCCCTACGCTGGTATGAGCCAGATCAGGTCCAAAGGGTTTAAAAGCACATTCGCCTTAATCTCAGCCCACAGCGTGGACACCCCCAGTGAAATCTGCAATAGTTATAGCCCTTATTTTTGATAAAAGCAAATTATCTCTACTTAAGTAAGCCATTCAAAATCTGAGAATACAAAAAAGCTGTTATAAAATTTCTATATTCCAATTATATTTTCAAAGGCAATTTTATTATGACTAAACGAACCAAAGAAGAAATCGATCAATGGCTAGAAAACATATATTTAAATTTTATAAAGCAATGTATCCCACATACCCAACGTGAATGGTTAGTCAGATCTAAAATTGATGAATTTCTTAAAGTTTGGTCCATCAAACCAATTCCAGAAAAAGAATATGCTTTACAATGGATCAGAGACAGATGCAAGAAAAACTCAAATCATCTACCTGTCTCAATCTTCGCTTATTACTATGATACAGAATTCTGGGAAATCAAAATTCCTAACATATACGGAGAATATATTCCAAATCCTTTGCAATCATTAACAAATATGCCTCCAAAACTAATACAATATTTATGTAATAACAGCTACTCAGTTGAGCAATATACCCTTTATTGGGCTAATTGTTTTGATCTAACTTATGGTTCAAAAGAAATCCCAAAACAGATACTAAATGACAATCTTTTTGCAGCCAACTTATTATTCTCAGGCATACAAAACCTTAATGCTGCAACAATAACTTTGTTATATACATCAAATAATACTCAAACTATCATGACGATCAGAATGGCTTTAGAAATGTTTATTAAAAGTTATATTGCGTTTAATGATTCTTCTGCAGAAACCTATGAGCAAAAAGATAAACAAGCTAGAAAAATAAGCCATGATCTAAAAGAAGGTTTAAAAATCATTCAAAGTATCTCACCAAGCCTAATTCATACTCAACATTTTCAAATATTAAAATTATTTCCGAATATTAACGATCGATACATCCCACAAAATATAGATTTCCAAAACCTTGCATCTTGTTACACCTTAACTGTACATATAGGAGCTTGTGTTACTAGATCAATCACTGATCGAAATATTCTTAATCAATAAATTATTAATTGTGTTTTATAAAAAAAAGCCCAGTACAGATCTGGGCAAATTAGTGAAACGAGATAAGGGGTTTTTATTATTGTTTTAAATTGCTAGCATCAATCACGATATTATCAGGATCGATGTTATCACCATAGAATGACTTAACGCTTTTATCGTATGCTTGATGGAAAAATTCTTGGCCTTGTAAGGTTGTAATTTCTGCATTCAACCAATCCAATAATTCTTTGTTACCTTTTTTAACAGCAGGTGCGATCACATCTTCAGGTCCAATTACTTGAATCGATACATCAAATTCTGGATTGTTCTTTGCCCATGCATATAACAAAGTATTATCATGCGCTAAGCCTGCTGCACGACCATCTTTAAGTGCCGCAAATGCTTCTGAGTTATGATCGTATTTTTGCAACGTGATATTTGGGTGATTTTTTTCAAAATAAGATTCAGATGTCGTACCTTTATTAACGATCAATACTTTGCCATCTAAATCTTTAATGTCTTTAATTGGAGCACCATTTGGTGAGACTAAACCTATCGCTGTTTTCATATATGGCTTTGCAAAATCCACTTGCTCTGCGCGCTCTGGAGTCACAGTAAAGTTCGCCAATGTCACATCAACCTTATTCGCGTTTAAAACATTGATACGGTTTTGCGCTTCCGTGAGTACAAATGTCACTTTACTTTCATCACCAAACAATGATTCCCCAAGCTTTTTTGCCAACTCTATGTCATAGCCTTGGCTATTGCCTTCTCTATCTACATAACCAAAAGGTGGTTTATCACTGAATACGGCAATGCGTAATTCACCTCGATCTTTCACAGCTTGCAAGCTATTATCTGCTTCTTGCGCCATAACAGATGTTGAAAATAATGCTGATAACCCTAATAAAGCAATGGATGCTGATTTTTTAATATTTAACATTTACAACCCTACCTTTTATAATTTTGATGGTTAAAAATCAAAAACAGTTAAAAATTGTTTTGCTCGTTCTGTTTTTGGTGCTGTGAAAAATAGTTCAGGTGCTGCAGTTTCAACGATGTTTCCTTGATCCATAAAAACAATTCTATCCGCTACGCGTCTTGCAAAATTGAGTTCATGCGTCACGATCAACATCGTCATTCCTTGTTTTGCTAAATCTTGGATGACTTCTAAGACTTCGCGAACCATTTCAGGATCTAATGAAGCCGTCACTTCATCAAATAGCATGATCTCTGGCTTCATAGATAATGCTCGTACAATAGCGATTCTCTGCTTTTGTCCGCCTGATAATTCTCGTGGATAAGCATTTTTGCGATCCAATAAGCCCACTCGCGCTAACAACTCATCCACTTCTTTTAACACTTCAGTTTTATTTCGTTTTTGAACCTTTAAAGGTCCTAAAAGGATATTGTCTAAAACAGTTAAATTAGGAAACAAATCATAACTTTGGAAAACCATACCGACTTTTTGTCTAACATTGATCCAATTTGTTTTTGGCTGATTTAGCTCACTTCCATCTAATTGAATTGAACCTTTTTCTATTTTTTCTAAGCCATTTAAACATCTTAAAAATGTCGATTTTCCACATCCCGATGGCCCAAGAATCACAACCACTTCGCCTTTTTTAACAGAAAGATCTACATCATTTAAAACTATTCTGTCGGCAAATTTTTTATACAGCTGTGATATTTCTAATACTGCATCTGGCATGTTTTACATCCTTAGATTTACTCTGTACGACGTGTTAATAATGTTGCTAATTTAGACAGTGGGTAACAAACCATAAAAAAGACTAATAAAATTACGCCATAAATCCAAAAAGGTGCCATTGGATTGTTCATCATCGTGGCGTATTCAATAATCTCTTTACCTATTTTTGTAATGTCTTGCACACCGATTAAAACCAATAACGATGTTGTCATGACAATGCGTGACGATAAATTAAGCGTTGCTGGTAAAGCTCTTTTAAATGCTTGTGGCAGCAATACATAACGGAACAGTTGAAGATTATTCAATCCTATTGCTTGAGCTGATTCTTTCTGATGCTTTGGTATAGAAATAATTGCACCACGAATAATATCGCTCATTTCAGCAGCACCCCAGAATGTAAATGCGATGATGCCAACCAACCGACCATTAATGTCTATTTTAAAATCCGTCGGAAAAATATAATAAAGTAAATACAGCAAAACTAATGTTGGTAGAACTCTGACAATTTCTAAATACACTCTAAAAATTATTTTGATTAATCTATTGTTAGATGTTCGTAAAATACCAAAAAAGATACCTAAAGCTACGCTTAAAACTATCGATATCAATGCTACTTCTAAAGTAAAATACAAGCCGCTTGCCAAGCGCTTTACGGTGATCCAATCGAGAACGTCAAGACCCAAATTCTGCATAACGCACTCTCCTTTCAACATAAGATAAAACAAATGTGAATGGTAAAATTACGATGACGTAAGCGATGGCTAATAGCAGTAAATTCTCATTGGTATGCCCAACATTGCTGATGTAATTGACAACAACTGTTGTGATATCTGTGCCCGCAATCGCAGTAAAAACTGATGTTTCTTTAAAGAGAAAGATGCAGTTTGCACCGAGCGCTGAAATACAATAAGAAAATGCCTGCGGTAAAACTATATAGCGAATCATTTGAAAACGATTCAAACCAATCGCTTTGCCTGAGTCAAATTGAGATTTGGCAACCGCTTCAATCCCACCTTTAAAAGCTTCTGCCATGTAAGCACCACCGAGCAAGGATAAGCCAAGTAATGCAGTTGTTTCAAAACTTAAAACGATGCCAAAAGCTCTAGGCAAGCCAAAATAAAGAAAAAATAGATGAAGTAAGAGCGGTGTATTTCTAAAAAATGCGACATATCCTTGTGCAATTTTAGAAATAATCGGCATGCGATAAAATATCACTAAGCTCAATATCACACCGATCAACATTGCACTGAGGATGCCAAAAAATGAAATTTTTACAGTCAACCACAGTGCTTTCTCTAAGGATGGTAATACTTGAATGATATAAGCAAAATCCATACCTTATACTTCACTTTATTAATTATTTTCTTTCAAATAATGGTGTAGATAAATATTTCTCACCACCGTCAGGCAAAATTACAACAATATTTTTACCTTTATTTTCAGGACGTTTTGCTAATTCAATACTTGCTTTCAATGCAGCACTTGAAGAAATACCAACCAACAAACCTTCTGTGCTTGCAACTACTGGTGCAAGTGAGAATGCATCTACGTCTGAAACTGTGATGATTTCATCATAAATTTCTGTGTTCAATGTATCTGGAATAAAGCCTGCGCCAATACCTTGTATTTTATGTGGACCCGCAACACCTTTAGATAAAATTGGTGAACCTTCTGGTTCAATCGCGATCACTTTAATCTCAGGATTTTGTTTTTTCAAATAAGCACCAATACCAGAGATTGTTCCACCTGTACCGATACCCGCAACAACGATGTCTACTTTACCGTCTGTATCTTCCCAAATTTCAGGGCCAGTTGTTGCTTCATGAACAGCTGGATTTGCTGGGTTAACGAATTGACCTAAAATCACAGCATTTGGGATTTCTTTAGACAATTCTTCAGCTTTAGCAATCGCGCCTTTCATACCTTTTGCGCCTTCTGTTAAAACTAACTCTGCGCCATAAGCTTGTAATAAGTTACGACGTTCGATACTCATTGTTTCTGGCATCGTTAAAATGATACGATAGCCCTTCGCTGATGCAACTGAAGCTAAACCGATACCTGTGTTACCACTTGTTGGTTCAATAATTACAGAACCTGGTTTTAAAATACCTTCTTTTTCAGCAGTATCAATCATTGCGAAAGCAATACGATCTTTCACACTACCTGCTGGGTTTCTATACTCTAATTTTGCAATCAAAGGTGTTTCTAAACCTTCGTGTTTTGAAAAACGATTTAGATGCAACAATGGTGTTTTACCAATTAGCTCAACCAAGCTTTCATAAATTTTTGCCATACTAAAATTCCTTAATAATAAATTTGTCTTGACTTAGTCTAGCATACTTTTAATATATGCATTATATGATAAATAAATTACCAAATAATTTGCTAAAATGTCAATGAATTTTTAATTAAAGAAGGTGAAGATGAAATTATCTGCTAAATCTCGTTACGCATTAGCATCAGTGATCAAAATGGCGATGGCATACGACTCAAAAGAAACGATGACCATCCTTGAAATTGCAACGGATTTAAACATTTCAAAAATATATCTTGAACGCGTTTTTTCTCAGCTAAAACAAGGCAACGTTGTATCTGCCATCAAAGGTGCGCAAGGCGGATACTATTTAACTAGAAACCCATCTGAGCTCTCAGTTTATGATGTGTTAGCGAGTGTTGAGCCTGCTATTTTTACAGAAAATGAAAAAACTGTCGAAGCAATTGCACCAAAAATTGAAAAAACGCTTCAAAACAAAATTTATGAACCATTAGATAATGCATTACAGACAACTTTAAGTGCTATTTCTTTGGCTGACCTTGCTGAAGATGCATTAAAAGATGACAGCAACTACATGTATTATTTATAACTTTTTATACCTTTACGCATTAATCCTTCTAATTTTATGTAATAAATATGTTTTGTCAGATGACAATATATTTAAACGGATTACAATGGATTGCTTAAAAATTTTCATTAACAATAATCGTAAATTAAGAGGATTAAATGCGTACAGAAGTTGACCTACTCGGCAGTAAAGAAATTTCTAATGATTGTTATTACGGAATACATACACAAAGAGCCGTAGATAATTTTAAAATTTCATCTCAAACCATCAGCGATATGCCTGAAATTATTCGTGGCATGGCGCTCACTAAAAAAGCAGTGGCTTTGGCAAACCAATCATTGCGCATTTTAGATCCTAAAGTTGCAGATGCTATTGTTAATGCTTGTGATTTAATCTTGAATGATCATCGTTGCTTAGATCAATTCCCTATTGACGCATTCCAAGGTGGCGCAGGGACTTCTGTGAACATGAATGCCAACGAAGTGATCGCAAACCTTGCTTTAGAAACATTAGGTTTAACAAAAGGCGACTACAACGTGGTGAATCCTAATAATCACGTAAACATGTCTCAATCAACGAATGATGCTTATCCTTCAAGCTTGCGTTTAGCATTCTATGAAAAAATGAATGGCTTAATCGAAGGCTTAAACTATTTAAAAACAGGCATTGATGCAAAAGCAAAAGAATTCGATGGCGTATTAAAAATGGGTCGTACCCAATTACAAGATGCTGTTCCTATGTCTATGGGTCAAGAATTCAATGCATTTTCAGCAATGCTTGGTAATGAAATTAAAGCATTGAAGCAAGCAACAGATGCTTTACTAACGTTTAACTTAGGTGCAACTGCGATCGGCTCTGGCATTAATACGCCTGAAAACTATCCTGCAACTGTTGTAAAACATTTGTCTGAGTTATTGGGCAAAGAGTGCCATGGTGCAACTGACCTATTCTCTGCAACATATGATTGCTCTGACTTTGTAACATTGCATGCTGGCTTAAAGCGTTGTGCGATTCGTTTAGGCAAAATCTGTAACGATCTGCGCTTATTAGCATCTGGCCCGCGCACAGGCTTAAAAGAATTAAACTTACCTGAATTACAAGCAGGAAGCTCGATCATGCCTGCAAAAGTTAATCCTGTAATTCCTGAAGTTGTGAACCAAGTTTGCTTCAAAGTGATTGGTAATGACGTAACTGTTACGATGGCTGCGGATGCTGCACAATTACAATTGAACGTGATGGAGCCTGTATTGGTTCAAGCATTGTATGAATCAATCTCATTGTTAAATAACAGCTGCTACAACTTACGTGACAAATGTATTGATGGCATTACTGTGAATGCTGATCGTTGTCGTGCACACGTTTTAAATTCTATCGGTATCATCACTTACTTAACGCCAGTCATCGGTCATGCTGAAGGTGATGTGATTGGTAAAATCTGTGCTGAAACAGGCAAGAGCATCAAAGAAGTTGTGTTAGAACGCAACTTAATGACAGAAGCTGAATTGGATGATTTATTGTCTGAAGAAAACTTATTGCACCCACATCATGTGAAGCCTAAGTTTTAACTAAATTTAAATAAATAAAAAGCCTCAAAACAATCATTTTGAGGCTTTTTTATTTCAAAATTAGCATTCTATACAAAAATAATATTTAGAGTACTCCAATGAAAAAAATTATTTTATTATGCTTTCACTTATTTATCATGAATTCATATGCTGAAATTGCACCCAAAACTCAGCAAGAAAAAATAGATGAGTTTTTATCCATCAACCAAGAAGAATATGACATTTGGGATCCTTACAAAAATTACCCAAAATTATTAGGGCGTGTTGAACATTCATAATTTTAGCCAAATATAAGCACAAGCTAAAGCGACAGTATTTTCATAAT
>CANRJJ010000009.1 GCA_947630895.1 uncultured Wohlfahrtiimonas sp.
ATCTTGTAGATAATCATAAAAAATATTGTACAAAATTAAGAAATAAATACGTTCAGGGGAATTTTCCTCATATACGGATTCTATATGCTGACAAATAGCTTCTGAAACATCCTCACTCGTAGTAGGATCATTCCATAATTGATTGAATTTAGATAAAAAACTTTCTGTATATTCTTTACCTTCTACATGACTAATAAAACTTACTGCATTATTACTTTGATACCCTAGGTCCGCTGTTGTAAAACCATTAATGGGCGTGTAAGCATGTGTATGAGATTTTGCATTTTCAGCATGAATAAATGGCTGTACAAATTGATTAGTTTTAATTGATTTAAATGTAGCTTTCTTTCTAATCCAATTAGCACATTCTTGAGCAATCAATTTTTGGGTCATTTGATTTTTTAAGGCAACTTCAAATTCAGTACCATAAAGATTATTTTCACGCCCTAACTTAGGAATATAAAACTCTCGTTTTTCTTTATGAAATTTCTCATCTAAGTCTTTTTCTGGGATAAAAGTTGGTGATGTAAATAAAAATTGTAATTCATTGATATTTTCTAATTCTTTTTTCAATGCTTCATAGGCATAAATAGAAAAACAAGATGCGGCTATCTTTAATTTAGATTTTGATTCTAAATTATTTTTCAAATCATCACCAAGCAATTCATCTACATTATTAATTGAACGAAACATATTGCTCCTTGCTTACTTTTAAAAATATACTGCTATAGATGATAATACATATATACTTATTTCATAAGTCGTGACTTTACAAAGCATACAATAACAAAGATGTAGATTGATAATTTTCCAGAAGTATTCTTTCCTTCAAAGAACTCTTTCTCTCTAATCTTCCATCTAGATCATCAATCACAAACAACCTACGCCACACTCTATCAAATAACAGGTCACAATCCACTTCTACATTTTTTTTAAAAGATTCTACATTCCAGAAAATATAAGCTTTATTGTTCGTCTCCAAACAAAGTTCTAAGAACTTCAGAAATACCTCCAGCATTTTTTGATCTACTATCATTTTTTCAATAGCATTAGAATCAATAAAATAATAACTATTAGGATTAACACTTAGATGAAATCTCAACTCATCCATATCGTTAAGACTATCTATGCTAAACCCATAGGCTCCAGTAAAACTTCCTTCAAGAACTTCATTTTGAATCCAGTCAATTAACTGTTTCGAAGCATTCGACTTTTCATACACAATTAGTGTATGTTCTTTTTCATTCAATAAATCTATTTTTTTTACTTCCACTCTTCAAATACTCCATAACTATATGCTTATTTAATAGCGATTTAATGCAGATAGCGCTACCAACACTTTGCTTGCAGTAGGAGGTGCTGATATAAGCATTTCTTGATATGCTTTATCTAGTTGTTGCAAAAAGTCTTCTGATGCTGGCATGCCAGAAAAATCATCCAAGCTAGGACTAAACTTTATTCCAAGAGCTTCGCACATTGCTTTTTCTAATCCTTGCGGTCTGGCTTCAACTTTTTCAAAAAGCAATTGCTCTTCTTCGGTTCTACCACAAGGAAAATACCAATAACCAAAATCATCTAATTTTCTACGTCTATCCCCTGACAAACAGAAGTGAGAAAGTTCATGGAGCAGGCTTCTAGGATAGTTATCTCTGAAATAAAGAGTAGCCTTTTTACCATTTTTAGCAGCTTCATAAAAAGGTTCTTCTGCACCACCTTGTATTACTAAATCTGGGATCACACTGGATAATGTCATGATCAATAAATCACACAACTCATCATCTGTTAAAACATTTCTCATTAAATTTACTTCCTACTCCGCACGATTAACTTAAGTTTCATATCATCTTTTTCTATTAAACCTGTTTCTAATTCAAGATTTCTTCGCATGATATTAATATAATCAGTCATCAATTTGTCATATTCCTCTTTAAGCTGATAATACTTTTCTTTAGCTTCTTTTTTCAGCCGAATTTCTTTATTTAATTTTGCAGCCTGAGTATCAATCACTGGTGAGCGCTCAGCTCTAATTTTTTCAGCTTCTGCAATTGCATCGCATAGTTCAGGGTAACGATCATATCTTATATACCCTCTGCCTCTCCCTGCTTCTTTTCCTACTGCCTCTTTAGTAAATTTAAATCTTGATGATTTAGTATCAACAATTCCAGTATTTCCATTTTTCAACCGCTCTAATGCATCCCAATACTCTTGTGCTATTTTACTAATTTTCATATTCATTTCCCATCGTCCCAACAATATTCTGCATAAAACTATCTATTCTTTTTATATTCAACTCATATTCATTTCTAGCTCGACTAGGCAATGTAGTCTGCAATTGATCTTGGTAAAACTCTTTTGTTTGTTTTAAAGCCTCTATTGAACTGGGGAGAAATACTGCATTTTCACAGCTCACACATGCTGAAGCTAAAACACCAGCACCTTTATTACAAGGTTTTGGAGACATGCACCCTCCTACCATAGTCGGTCGATAACGAATTTTTCCATTTTTAACTGCTTTCGCTGTTTCTTTACGAGATGTTAAAAATGCAGGTAATTCTTTTTTCAACTTCTGAACACTTAATCTTTTACCTGCCACACCTGATAGGGCTATATCACTATTAACTAAGTCATAAATATGGTCAGATTCAACTCTTGCTCTGGCATCTAACCATTCTGACTTAAGTGCATTAACACCATCTTTATTGCTCAAAATGTCTATAGCTCTAGAATTTGAGTCAGCATAATAAGCAGTCATTACCATACTAATATGTTTTAACTGAGCCTTTAATGTTGGGTATGAAACGTTACCACTACCTGCTGCATAAACAGCTAATGATCTTCTGAATTGATGAAGTGTTAATGGCCATAAACTACCTTTCACCACTAAAGCCGAATCTTCACCGTACAGAAACCATCTCAGCTCTTCTACATCACCCTCTGATATAGTTAATTCAGTCTGATAATACTCTTTAATTAATTTATCTAATCCTAATGTTGTCACTGAAAAATCAAAACTAGGATGATGAGTTCTTTTTTCTTGCTGTTCAGATGATAAAAACAGAGGAACACTCCTTTCATTAATAACATTAGTAACAGAGCTTCCTGAAAATTTAAGAATACCCATTGCTATTACTCTAGAAACATCGAAAGCGAGCTGAACAATACTACTAGTTACCCATTTAGTAAATTTTGGCACTCCATGCTCTTCAAGTTTTGTCGTTGTTGACCAAACAACTGGAATATTTCCTTTATCTGTATCTAAATAACTTAACCCATTGAAAGGAATAGCAAGAATTTCATTCCTGCGCATACCTGTAAAAGCAGCTATCAACACGGCACTTCGTGTTTGCCAAAACCCTAAACTACGAACAATACCTGACCAAGTATTATCTCTAGAGATTCCTTTATCTAATAACTCATTCAAAATAGAACGTAACTCTGGATCTTTCTTCAGAATGCATTGCCAATAATAATTGGTTTTATTTTGTTGATTTCGGGTCAAGTCACCTTTAATCAAGTCATTACCTACGCCGACTCCTTGATCTCTAGCTAATGCTCTATTTACAAAAACATAATTAATTTTCTCTTTAAATTCAATAAATAGAGTTAAATCTTCAATGATTTTTTTAAGAAAGCACTGATATATATTAGATGGAATTAAAAGGGTCTGTGTACTTTCAGTGGTCTCTGGAAATATTTTTCGACTATTTCTTAATTTAATTAAAAAGTCATTAGATGGTTGATACTTACTCCAAAATGGATTTTCATTATGAGTCAAAATAATATCAATAAATCTTTGAATTTTCGCTAGAAAAACCCCCGTTTGCTTTTCTGTAGAAATATGTTTAATCATAAAATCTATGGACATTGGGTCAGAAAATATATCTAAAAAATTATTTTCTTTTATCACTTGATATGCAACCAAATAACTAAGGGCTGTAGCATCCCCGTTTAACTTAGATATTGAACACCCTCCAATTATGCTAATCCAATGTAATATGATTTCCTTATATACTGTTATTGCCTTATCTAGAGCTTGTGAATATTTGATATCATGTTCTTCCTGCAAAAATACAGACTGAACTTTACTTCTAAAATTTATCGTTTTCAGTGAGGCACTAGTAGCACTGTAATCCCAAATATCATCTCTAAATCTTGATAATGGTTTACCTGATTTTGTTATGGTCACAACTAAATCCATCGGAATCGATAAAGGTAAATCATGTGCTTCTATTGGCATTACTACTTCCTTAACGGAAGATTCTCGCATCATGATTGCCATTTTACTATTCCCTTATTAGTGTCTTTAATCATTTCTTCCATTACCAGGATCTGCTTATCCCAGTATTTATGATAAATTCCTTCATTTATAGCTTTTACCGCTTCATCAATCAAATCACTAACAGATGAGCTTTTATCATGCACAGCTTCAATAATCTCACTAATTCTATAAATAGATGGTTCAACAGCAATTGTAAAATGCTCAGGATCATTACGTATACTAGATATTTTCAATAAAGCTTCTTTCAAACTTAATAACTTATGTATATCTTCAAAATCAGTATGTATAGAAAAAAACTTACAGAACAAACAGCTTTCAAAGGTTCCACATTCTGGTTCTGGCGCATTATCATTAAATCCATTAACTCGAACAGGTGTTAGTTCTGATAAATTAGAGCATGATCCTGTTGCGATTCTTTCTGTTTTATCCATTTTTTTAATATCAGTAATAACATTAATCGGAATGGCTTCATGCGTATCTCTATTAAACTGCCTAACTTTTAAAGTTAAATCCTCATGAAAATTATTCATTTCAATAGCCTGAGATTCTAAATCAATAGATGTATAGCTTTTAGCAACCATAGCAATCGTATTATTTAGCTTTTTTGCAACTAAAGATAATTTTCCTTGTGATTGTTTAATAATATATTCCGCTGCCAAATTACGAATATCTCTTAAAGAAACATATGTTAGATCTTTAAAAAATAATGAGTTATTCATTGGAGACCAGCCAGCTCCCTGCACCAGCCTAATGATTTCTTTATGCTCACTAATAGTTACAAATAAATAAGTATCAATATCTTGTGTTTTATCTGCATTATATCCTTGACTATCAATCCATTCTCTTAATTTCAAATATTTCAATAGTAAACGTTTTAAATAACTAGAAGCTGAAAAATGAACATTTTTTCCAGCCCTATTTTTGTATTTTTTTGCAAAAGAAGCACTTCCAATCTTACTAAGATCTAAATCTGATATTTTCAAATCAAGACTTGGCTGAACATTTGCAGCAGTGAATGCAAGATAAACTCTAAAAAAACAATGTACACATAAATTATAAGCATAAATCTTCCCATAATATGATGGGTTATTCATCCATTGTCTTCGATTACGAACTAATGAGTATCTATAAAAGTCTTTCCTAGATCTATCGCTATCAAAATAAAAAGATAGAGCTTCTTCTATATCTGTGAAAGCTGCTAAGTTTCCTGACTCATCTAAACAATTAGGAATGTTTTTAAGTTCTTGTGTAGAAGGTGCAGTCCAATATAAAGACTCATCATTTGATTCTAATAATCGCACCTGTACAGGGTATCTATTCTCTAAAATAGCATCTGCAAAATGGTTAAAGACTAAAATACAAGTTTGTATATATTTTTCTAAATCCAATAAGCTAACAACTCTCTCAGGAACAATATTTCCTCGACTGTGAAATTTAGGAATCAAAGCTAATATTTCAGAATCAGAAAGATGAAATGCTGCCTGAATAAATTCTCTTGCACTATTTAACAATTTGCTCAGAGAGGAAACAGTATATAAGCCACGCTTTCCCTTCTGCTGTAATACCATTTGGTAACTTCGATAATTATTTATCAATTCATCTAATGTTACAGGTTGACTTCCTTCGAAATCACAATAGTTAAAAAAACTTTTTACATGATAAAGTATCCCTCTTATCGTCTCATTTCTAACACTTTTTCTAGATATATATTCTAAATATGAACTAAGCCACAAAGTTCTCTCTGAAGATAAAGAGTGATAATCAACCCTAAGAGCAGCATACTGAGAATATGAATGAAAATAATTATGAACATCTTGATCTCGTTTTGTATAACAAAGCCTACCGATATCCACCCTAAAAATTCGACCATCAGCCATAGCACCTTTGATAATTAAGCTTTGAACATCTTTAATATTGGCAATATCTTTTAAATCCACTTCAACAGTATGTCTAGTATTATTAACAACAATCATCTAATACTCTCCTTTTTCAAAGATCGCACTAAATGAATCTTGAATATCATTAAACTCATCTATTTCACTATCAAAACTTAAATATTTTTCTGTTGTAGCAACATTTGTATGATTTAAGTGCTGTCTAACGTAATCAAATATTTTAGGATCAGGATATCCCTTTTCTCTTAAGTTTCTAACTATGTTCATGCCTGAAGTCGCACGCAAATCATGAAAAGTAAAATCTCCAAGAGAATCATTCGTCTTTTTCAATCTTTCAATAAATCGAATCAGCTCTGTCCTTAATGATTGTCCACTTTTTATTGCCATGAATGCTTTCAATTGACTATCTTCATCCTGGATATTCTGTCTCGCAATAATTTCTCTTTGTGCAGAAAAGTAAGGATTACCACTACGTGTTAAAAAAACATAATTATCTTGGCTATCACCATAAAAACTAGTTGATTGCGCTCTCCTTCGTTCTGCTCTAGAGCAGTAAATATAATTCATTAAATCTTCAATCAATTTACGACTAAAAACTAAACGATTATATCGCCCACCTTTAGTATCCGAGGGATAACGATAACCAGTATGGATTACAACAGAATGAGATTCTGGTTTATCATCTAAATCATCATTTGCTTTTTCTATACAACCTATGCTTAAAGTGCATATAGTCTGCTGTCGTGCTCCTGTCTCCAAAGCAATTCTAATCATTAACTCAAGTTCAATTGAAGCAAGATTTTGCTCAAATCCATCAAAAACAATTCTTTGTTCTTCATATGTTAATGGCCTTAGATTACCTCCATCCCTTATTTTCCCAATTTCTACTTCAGATTTTCTACCGCCTCTAATTCTTAAATCACTAGTGCTAACATTTATATCTCGTAGTAGTCCTACTCGATTTTCAACCATTATTTTCTTATCAATTTGTGTAAACGCCTTATTTTTGATACTACTTTTAGGCAAAAGGCCATGGTGCTCAATCTGGATATAAAAATCTACTACTGTGGATAATATATTATTGATATATGCAATACTAAAACCATTACTTTCAATAGACTCACTCAAAAATCTTTTAAACTTTTGAGGTACTCTTTCATAATATTTGGTTGGTAGATCTAAAAAATGCTGGTCGGTATCTTCGAGGTATTGAAGATAATATTTAAGGCAAAGTGCTTTTGAGGAAATAGTTTTCAAATTAGGCAAACTAGGTTGGCTTAACAAACTAATTAAATATGCGTTACCTATATCCCACGGTAAACTATTCGATTGTAGAATTACAGGCATTTTGGGATATATTTTATTGTTTTTCAAAAAATTCAACTCATATTCACTTGAACCATCAACAAGTGAATTAACACTCCACTTCAAATCAGCCAAATAAAAACTATTAAGATAAATTACTTTCGCTTTAGATTTAAATAAAGCATTTACTGATGACTTCAAACCCATTCAACATCCTTTATAAAATTGTACACACTAAATATATGAGATTACTAGTATGTCAACCTTTAAAGAGTTGTGTGTAATTCATGCAGCATACTTCTCGGATAGTTATCTCTAAAATAGAGTATTGCCTTCTTACTATCTTTAGCTGCTTCATAAAATGGCTCATCAGCACCACCTTGTATTTCTAAATCAGGCAAGACTACTGACAAAGCCTCTATTATTACCTTACATAATTCATCATCACTTAAAATATTATTATTCATAAACATAATTCATTCATAAAAAACTAAGCTACATTATACGTTGTAAGAATTATCTTAAAATATTTAATTAATTTAGTTACAAACAAACATTCATTCTAATGTTGTAGTATTTTTTGAAAAAGCTGCAACCATTTTTCTCCCACAGTTTTTTCAGAATACCTTTCTGCACTTTTACGAGCGTTATCCGATAATCTTTTTTGAAGCGTTGAATCCTGCATTATCTGGATCACTTTATTAGCCATAGATTGAATATCACCATATGGTACCAAATAACCGTTTTCATCTGATTGCACGAGTTCTTGCTGACCATATGGAACATCAAAAGCAACAACAGGACATCCGTGAGCGAGACTTTCCGCAAGTGACAAACAAAATGATTCTGAAGGACTAGAAATAATTGATAAAGTTGCAGATTCATATTCATCAGCAACATTGTCACACCAATTATGCAAAAATATATTATGTGTCATGCTCAAATCTTTAACTAAGCTTTTCAGTGCTGTCAGTCGATCTCCAATACCATAACAATGAAATTCAGCTTTTGGAATCTTCTCAACAACCTTGGAAAAAGCTTCTATCGCTAACTCATGCTTTTTATCCGTGGCATAACGAGCAAAATAAACTGCTTTTAAAGGCATTCTTTCCAAATCAGCTTGATTAGTATTTGGCATAGAATATGGATGTGGAATTGCATACACATTATCTGGATTATCAAATTCATCCAATATCTTTTGTCGTTGAATATTTGTCTGAACAATCAAAGCATCAAAAACAGTTAAATCTTTAAAAACATCTGCATAATTGCTATTGATCGAATTAGTTTTTTTCTCTTCATAATTAATTATATGTTTATTATGAAGAGTGGGAAGTACGCTAACTCGATCAATTCCAAGCTTTGATTTCAATTTAATACTCGGACTATAGAAATATTTATTTTTATCAACTATAAATAAATATTTTATTTTATTATCTAAGTAATTATCAGGCTCATAAATATTCCTTCTTTCTTGATTGAAATACTGCTCTAAGCAATAACTGATAAAATCTTCTTCGCTAGATAAAAACCCGGAAAATCTCCCTTCCTCATCAAAAGTTTGATATTTTGTTGAAACTCTTTTATCCGCGTCATTATAAAAATGTTGTTTCACTAAACATATTTTACGGTTTTGTTGATAAAAAACTTCTTGCTCTATTTTTCCCTTAATCGTTAGACTCAGAATTTGTGTACAACTTAGATGTCCGCTTTCATGATAATAATCGCGACGTAGCTTCAATCCGTTATCAAAATAATTAATATAATGCAATCGATTGTTTAATTTGCTATATATAGCAAATGCCTGTAAACGCCCTTTATCATCTAAATATTTAATATTTTCTGTACTTTTAAAGGGAACTTTTTCTCTCGCCAAACCTATAAAAATATCTGGTGCAACATAACCAATAAATTGCTGTAAATAATCATAGATACTCAAGACAACTGCCGATTCTGGCAATCTTTTTCTTTGCTTAAAGATAGAAACTTCTGTTGCCAAATGACTACGATACAACCGAGTTAAAATTGTTACAGTAAAACCAAGTTGTCTATGAAAAAGTTGAGCTCTTAGTAAAGCAGAACCTTCGATTCCTGTATGTTTTAAACCTAAATCATTTTCTAAAAAATAAATTTTTGTATTGTCTATAAAGTTACTCATTGTTTATGATTATCCTTTAGCATTATATTTTGAATAACATCTATCATTACATTATTAATAAACAAAAAAATTACTCGTTTGATTGTAAATATTTTTGATATGCGATCAATCCCGATAAATAATGCTCAACGTCATCAATTCTTACTCTAAAAGAATGATGTCTAATAAAAAAACCGCCTAAAATTCTTCGAGGATTTTTAAAGAACATAGCTACTTCTGGATAAAAGAAACCATTCAAGAGATAGCGCGCGCGATATTCTAAAGCCTGATAAAATTTATCTAGATCAAATCCATCTAATAGATGAGAGGTTTTGGGATCATTTTGCATGCGTACAATCATTTTCTCAGCAGCCATCATCAATTCTAATAAAGTCGGATAAGTCGTAATGCGATTTAAAACAAAATCAAGATGATCGCGTACATTATCAAGCCCAAATTGATAATACTTTGGATCAGGCTTATAAAGCGTCAATTCATTAACAGCATAACTTTGCCAGTGATCGTGAGCACTCCAATGTTTATTTTCAATAAAGTAGTCAAAAGCTTTTTCTAAAGATTCCAACCACCGAGGATCTCTAGTAATTCCATACAAGCGCATTAAGGCAAATGCTGCCTCTCCATCATAATAAATAGTGCGATTTTTCTCTTTAAGACTTAAATCAGGGTAATTCAAAACATGCACATATTCACCTGTTTTACTATTTTGCATATGCAAAATACCAAGTGCTAGCTGTTCCATTATCTCTAAATATTTCTGATCTCCAGTAATTTCTGTGTATTTTGCATAGGCTAAAATACATGCAGCGTTTCCGCCTAGCTTAATTTCATTACCTGTGTCTACTAAAAAAGCAATCGAAATACCATCAAACTTCACAATTTTAATTAATTCATTAGTCAGATATTTTAGTGCTTGTTCAATTGCTTTTTTTTGTTCAGGCTCTCGCGTAAATTCCCATCCTTCTAATAATGCATATGTGGAACTTGCATGACGCAATGCATTATAAGTTGGGATTGGTCGATCAAAACAAGGAAACCAGCCATAATGATAATAACCATTCGATTTCACCTGTTTTGCCAAATAAGCACTGCTTATCTCTATTAGATTAGTTGCCATTTCGATATCTAATTGATCGATTTTTCGATAGCCACTATTTCGACCTGTTGATTCTATTTCATAAACACCCTCTTGATCTGCAAATACAGAAAGCGTTTGAAAACAATAGATTAATTGATCATCCTTTGTAGGCCATTGCAATTCTTTTCTAAATCTACGTTTACTAAAGTTTTTCAAATTATTGCTATTAGGAATTGCAAAACTAGAATCTGAATCGTACAAAATAGCATTCGCACAAAGTTCATGTTCTAAAATAGCCGTTTTGAAATCTGGCGTAAAAGATAAACCATAGCGAAAATAATTTCTTTTTGTTTTACTTAGTTTTAACTTTAAATCCGACCAACTTAACGTTTCTATTTCTCTAACAATTTCCACTCTTAACCAAACAGGTCTCGAATGTTTTTTTACTCTCCATTGTTTTAAAGCTACTACACCTTTATTCCAAGCATTTTCATAACTATCAGCTGTTGCAATCTCAATATGGGCCTGCTGAATACCATCTGATATAGCAAAAAAAAGTATAAAGTCAGGATGCTCCTTCGAAAATTTTTGAATTGATTGTTTTTCTAACACGGCATCTAATTTATTTTTTGTTGTTTCTAAAAGCTGCTCCAAAGACATCTATCCATCCTTTATAATAATTTAACGTTTACATAATGAATCTTTACTTATTTAAATGGTTTCACCGATTCTAATATCTACTGTCGCAATCATAATACCTAGAACAATTTAAAAAAACTGCTCCTTTTTCTCTCTTATGGATTTAAGCTTAAAATAAAAAGACTGAGTCCGATAGAATATCGAAATCAGTCTTTAGTCTCTACAACTTATGAATAGTCCAACTTTATGTTTTTTAACTCAAATTGAAAAGCTTCTCTTATTAACCATATTCATATCGCTTAATAAGCAGCTTTAAAAATAGCAATCACTTCAGATTCATCACCTTTACGTGGATTAGTGAATGAACAAGCATCTTTTAATGCATTACCTGCCAAAGTTGCAAAATCAGACTCTTTCGCACCTAAGTCTTTTAATCCATCAGGAATGCCAACATCTTTGCTCAATGTTTTAATTGCCTTGATAAAAGCTGACGCCCCTTCTTCATCAGTCATTTTCCTCGTGTCAATTTCAAAGCAAGCCGCAAGCTCTTTCAATCGCCCTGCCGATACATGTGCATTATATTCTTGAACATGTGGTAACAAAATCGCATTACAAACACCATGTGGTAAATCATAGAAACCACCGAGTTGGTGAGCCATCGCATGCACATATCCTAAAGATGCATTATTAAATGCCATGCCCGCTAGAAATTGAGCATATGCCATCGCTTCTCTGGCAGCCATATCATTACCATCATTGACAGCATTTCTGAGATTTTTATGAATAATCTCTATGGCTTTTACAGCACACGCATCTGTAATTGGCGTAGCCGCTGTAGACACATAAGCTTCGACAGCATGTGTCAAGGCATCCATTCCCGTTGCAGCTGTTAATGACTTTGGCATACCTTTCATTAATTCAGGATCATTGACTGACAAAATTGGCGTTGTATGCGCATCCACAATCGCCATTTTTATGTGACGTTTTTCATCTGTAATAATACAGAAATATGTCATTTCTGATGCCGTACCAGCTGTTGTATTAATAGCAATCAATGGCAGTTGAGGGTGCTTAGAAACATTCACGCCTTCATAATCATTAATTTTTCCGCCGTTCGTTGCCACTAAAGCAATCCCTTTAGCGCAATCGTGCGGTGAACCACCACCCAATGAAATAATCGAATCGCAATTTTCTGTCTTTAATATTGCTAAGCCATCTTCTACGTTTTTAGTTGTAGGATTTGGTTGAGTGCCTGCAAATACAACTGATTCTATTCCTTTATCTTTTAATCCTTTTGTGACTGTGTCGATAATTCCAGCTTTTTGCAAACCTTCATCGCTGACAATCAATACTTTTTTAAATCCGTGCGATTTAATCTCATCATATGCTAGATCCAAAGCACCTGTACCCATGATATTTTTTGAAGGCATTAAAAATTGTGTAGCCATAATACTGCTCCTTTCATAATTATTTGAAATCAGAACCTACTAAACGACCAACCTAACCAACATGCTTCTACTACTTTTATATATTTATTTTTATCTAGTAACCTTGAGCTCGATACTTTTGATAATACTCTAGAACTTTGGGTACATAATTCATTGTCTCTTTATAAGGCGGGATTTTATTACCATATTTACGTACCGCACCTTCCCCAGCATTGTACCCTGCCAAAGCTAAAGAAACATCACCGAAGTAATCCAATAAAAAACGTAAATAAGCAGCACCACCTTGCATATTTTGAATGGGATCATAAATATCAACCACGCCAAAACGCTTTGCTGTAGCTGGAATAAGCTGCATCAATCCATGAGCATTCGCATGAGATTTTGCATTTGGATTGTAAGCCGACTCAACGGTAATCACTGCATGTAATAATGCTGGCTGTAAATTATATTGGCGAGCTACCATGGCAATATATGGCGCAAAACTATCTCGGCCTTTCATAGGCGGTAATTTAATCGCAGTTGGTGCAACCACTTCGCCTGCGCTAATACCATGATTTAAGAAAGCTTTTGGCTGAGGATAATTTCCCTGAAAAGCTGTAACATCAGCCTTCATTGTTACTTTTCGACTAAATCTTGGAGCGCTTAATAAGCGCTGAACATTTTCAATCGCATTTTCATCATCCAATATTGGAGATAAGCGTTGAATCAATTTGCCACCGGGAACAGGATAATTAACATAATGAGTTTGGCCAAACTCATCTAAATAGGAGTAAATGTCAGCCCAAACCATGGGCTGACATATTAGTAATGCGATAGATACAAATATTATTCTTATTATCATCCGATCATTTTACATGAAATATTTTTTATTTACGTTTAAACATGATATCCCAAACGCCATGCCCCAATCTTTCCCCACGAGCTTCAAACTTCGTTTTAGGTCTAAAATCTGGTCTTGGTGCATATTCTTCATAACAATTTTCAAAATCAGGATGCTCTGTTAATACTTCCATCATTTGCTCAGCATAATGCTGCCAATCTGTCGCCAAATGAAGAATTCCACCTTTAGTTATTTTTGTCGCCAATAAAGTCACAAATTCTGTTTGCACCAAACGTCTTTTATGATGTTTCTTTTTATGCCAAGGATCAGCAAAAAAGATTTGTACACGATCAAAACTCTCATCAGCTATTTTATGCTTCAACAATTCAACAGCATCATCATTCGATGCGTATAAATTTGTTAAACCACGTTTTTCTACTTCTAACAATAAGTGCCCAACACCTGGTCTATGAACTTCTACGCCTAAAAAATCTCTTTCAGGTGCAGCTTCTGCCATTGTTGCCAATGACTCACCGTTACCAAAACCGATTTCTAATGTTCTTTCAGAATTTTTACGACCGAATAATTGATCCAAATCTAAACCATTTTCGATCATTGTTGGCTGTACTAAGTATGTACTATTTTCCAATACACGCTCTTGACCAGCAGTCAAACGACCTTCGCGTTTAACAAAACTGCGCACTTCACGCATATAAACTGACTTTTCTTTCTCTTCACTATCCATAAGTTCTTTCGACATACTGTTTTACAATCTCAATAAATTCATCTGCAATATGGTCACCTTTCAAGGTAACCGTTTTTTCACCATCTTCATAAACCGGAGCAACAGGTGCTTCCCCACTGCCCGGCAAACTAATTCCTATATTCGCTAACTTAGATTCGCCTGGACCATTGACCACACAACCCATAACAGCAACCACCATTGACTCAACACCTGGATACATCGTTTTCCAAGTTGGCATAATGTTATCTAAATACCCTTGAATATCTTGTGCTAAACGTTGGAAGTAATCACTGCTTGTACGACCACAACCCGGGCAAGCGGTAACTTTAGGAGAAAACAATCTAAACCCTAAGCTTTGGAGAATATCTTTACCCACCAAAACTTCTTCTGTACGCGGCGCACCAGGTAATGGTGTCAGCGAAACTCGAATCGTATCACCAATGCCTTGTTGCAAAATCACAGATAAAGCAGCAGAAGATGCCACAATACCTTTTGTCCCCATGCCTGCTTCAGTTAAACCTAAATGCAATGGTAAGTTTGTTTTGTCTGCAATGGCTTCATAAACTGAGATCAGATCCTGACATTGACTGACTTTAACAGACAAAATCATCTGATCATCACGTAAACCTAATGACTTCGCATAATCAACACTTTCCAAAGCAGAGACAATCATCGCTTCGCGCATAATCATTTCATTAGATAAGGGATTAGCCCTATCTTGATTCTCATTGAATAATCTCGCCAAAACTTCTTGATCCAAACTTCCCCAGTTCACACCAATACGAATCGGCTTTTGATAACGCACAGCCATTTCGATCAAACTCGCAAATTGCTCATCACGTTTTTGACCACGTCCCACATTACCTGGATTAATTCTTAACTTTGCTAAAGCAGCGGCACATTCTGGTGTTTTAGATAACAATCTATGACCATTAAAATGGAAATCACCAATCACTGGCGTATCGTAACCGTATCTAGCTAAACGACTCACGATTTCAGGAACAGCTTGCGCTGCCTTATCTGTATTCACCGTGATCCTAACCAACTCAGAACCCACATCAGCCAATTCCATAATTTGCTGAGTGGTCGCGATAACATCTTCGGTATCCGTATTTGTCATCGATTGGATTCTAATAGGATAGTCTGAACCAATTCCTACATTACCCACCATTACTTGAGTTGTTTTGCGTCGTACAATTCCATTAGCCATTTGAAAGCATAAATCCTGAGTTAAATAATTCGCATATTATCTCTAAGTGCACCCCATAACTCAAGGAATGAATAGTAAGTTACTCATAAGAACAATTTCACTATTGGCTATTCAGAGTTACAATGTGGCATCTTTTTTTATAGTAGGAAAACAACAATGAGTTATAACGTTTATAAAGCGCTACACATTATTGCCATGGTGACTTGGTTTGCTGGTTTATTCTATTTACCTAGACTTTTTGTTTATCACGCGATGAATAAAGATGAAAATACAAGTGCAACTTTTAAAGTCATGGAACGAAAATTAGCGGTTATGATGGATATTGGTGCATTCTTCACAATTGCACTCGGTATTTATTTAATCACTCTAAATCCTAATTGGATGAAAATGGCTTGGCTACACATTAAGTTATTGCTAGTGATTTTATTGGTGATTTACCACGTTGTATGCAGAATCTATGTAAAGCAATTCAGACTAGATCAAAACACTCGTACTCATAAGTTCTACAGACTATTTAATGAACTACCGACAGTTTTATTGATTTCTATTGTGATGCTCGTGGTTTTAAAACAACCAATTTCATTTTCTTAAATGACATCAAAAAAGCCTTTAGAAATTCTAAAGGCTTTTTTATTATGCTTCTTCACCACCACGTTTACGAATCAATCTTCTAAAACGCGGGCGCTTAATCCGACCTTGTCGTCTTAAAACTATTTTTTCTTCGATGACAATGTGTTCTTCATCATAGACCCATTCACGCCAAATCACTAAAATTAGCGCCATCAATACTGGCCCGATAAATAATCCCAATAAACCCATTGTCTGCAAACCACCCACTAAACCAAAAAATGTTGGCAAGAATGGTAATTTTGCTGGACCACCCACTAACTTAGGACGAATTGTTTTATCAACGATGAATAGCTGACAAGTTCCCCACGCAAATAAAATCAAACCTTGCGTTGGCATACCGCTACCTAATAAATAGATAGATACCATTGTCATTGATAAAGGAGCACCACCTGGAATTAACGCAAAAATCCCAGTCATAATCCCAAGAGTCAGTGCTGTAGAAGATGGTATACCTACTAACCAATAAGCAATACCAAACACAACACCTTCACCTATCGCAATGATTACCATACCTGTTACGGTTGAGCGAATCATAATAGGAATCACGCCTGACATTCTTTCCCAGCGCTCGACAAAAATAATGTGTCCAACTTTGGATAAATTACCTTGCAACTTAGTCCCATCTTTATATAAGAAAAACAAGATGATTAAGATGAAAAGAAGATAAAATCCTGCGCTAGCAAAGCTCTTGCCTAGTGCCAAAATATAATTGGCGAATCCTGTTACTCTTTGTAAACCAGCTAGTTGTAATAGCTCGTTTAAACCATTTTCTTTTCCAAGATATTCAAGCCACAATTCATTGAGCTGATTACCTGCAAGCGGAAGGTTCTTAATCCATTCAGGAGTTTCACTCCCGTATCGGTTCAATTGTACTAACCAATTACTAAATCCTTTGAACTCGAACAATAAATAATGCCCTAACCAAAGGATTGGAATAACTATTAATAAAGTAATAACAACGATCGCAATACTCGAAGCAATCACAGAGCGATTGCCCGTTAGCTTCATCAGATCTTTAAAAGCTGGCCAAGTTACCACTGAAATAATAATTGCAGCTAAACCTGGCGCGAAAAACTGATGAAAAAAATAAACACCTGCAAATAAAAGTCCTACTATCAGCCACTTTCCGAGAGGATGATAAGTAAGTGGTTTAAATGCCGTCGAGTGTTTATTCACCATTTAAATATGCTCTACTGTTAAAATTTCATATAACTGAACACCTCCAGGTGTTTCAATACGAACCTCGTCACCTTCTTCTTTACCAATCAGAGCACGAGCAATCGGTGATGTTACAGAGATCATCCCCTGTTTAACATTAGCTTCATGTTCACCAACGATTTTATATGTCACTTCTTTGTCACTATCCAAGTTTAACAATGTGATTGTTGTGCCGAAAATCACCTTACCTGTTGGCTCAATTGCAGTCACATCAATAATTTGTGCATTGGATAAACGTGCTTCATAGTCCGCTAAACGCGCCTCAACAAATCCTTGTTGTTCACGCGCTGCATGATATTCAGCATTTTCTTTTAGATCACCATGTTCTCTAGCTTCAGCAATTGCCGCAGTAATTTGCGGTCTTTGCACTGTTTTTAAATCATGAATCTCTCTACGTAATGTTTCAGCACCTTCCACTGTCATTGGGAATTTTTGCATTATTACCACCAACCCTTATTTTCCATATTAACCCAAGGCTCTTGCGGCTCGAGTTTTTCACCTTTTTGTAACAATTCTATTGAAATATCATCTGGCGATCTAAAAAATGCCATCCAACCATCTTTTGGTGGAACATTTAATTCAATGCCTGCATCTAAAATTTTCTGACATGTTTCATAAATGTTATCTACTTCAAAAGCTAGATGACCGAAAGCACGTCCGATGCCGTATTTTTCATCAGAATTCCAATTGTAAGTTAATTCAACTTCAGCGCCAGATGGATCATTTGGCGCAGCCAAATAAACCAATGTGCATTCCCATTGAGGATACTCTTTTCTACGAACTTCAACTAAACCTAAAACATTGCAATAAAAATCCATTGATTTTTCTAAGTCAGTAACGCGAACCATCGTGTGTAGAAATTTCATATATTTCTCCTATAAAAATGACCAAATGTTAAATTACCTAGGCAATTTAACATATAGTCTATTTTTAATTAAGATAAATCAATTATTGAGCAACAACTACCAATGCAGCTCTTACTAAACGTCCATTGAGTGTATAGCCTTTTTGCGTAACATCTATGATTTCGTTACTATTTTTATCTGGCATTGGTACAACTGCAATGGCTTGATGTAAATCTGGGTTTAGAACCTCACCCGCTGGAGATATTTGCTCCACACCAAATTTTTCAACAGCATTTAACAACATACGATATGTCAATTCAGAACCTTCTTTAAATTGAATCAATTCTTCTGTTAACTCTGTTTTTTTCTCTAACTCTTTAATTTCCGCTTCCATTGCATCCAAGCAAGGTAGAAGCTCTTTCACAAATTTTTCCAAAGCAAACTTATGCGCATTTGCCAAGTCCAACTCTGTTCTTCTGCGCAAGTTTTTCATGTCAGCTTCAGAAGTTAATAAGCGTTGAAAAATTGCATCTTTTTCTTGAGTTAGGCTTTCAATTTGCGCAGCTAAATCAGATTCTTCCAAAGATTCTGAGGAATCAAATTCTACAGTTGACTCATCTACCAATTTTTCATCTGCTTCGTTCAATAGCTCGTTATCTTTTTCAGTGTTACTCATATTTCTTCCCTTAAACTTAGTAAATAGTTTATTCATCATGAGGACTGATCTGATTTTTTCAAGTGATTAATCATCCCAATCATCCAAACCATCTAGGTCATATTCCTTTTCTAGCTGCTTTAATAGCGCTCTATCTTCTCTCTTCGCTTCGATATCACGCCACGCTTGCGACTGAGAAACTTTAACTTCAGGAATATCTTCCTCTTCTACAGCATCTTCATCCATTAAATCGCTGTCATCTTCAAAATCGGTTTTCATATATACCTCTCTATTTATCAATTTATAACAGCCTTATATATGAATCATTTTAAAAAGCAACTGTAATGATAATTTTTTCTACACGCAAAAAAAAAGCCAGTATTAATTTACATACTAACTTTTTGATATTAATGATTTTTTACAGTCTTCAATAATTGTAAATTTTATTCAATTATTGGTTACCATCCACGTCAAATGTACGCTTTTTTCTATGCACAATTTTGACGCTTTTTCGTTCAGGTTTTTGCGGTGAAAATTCATTTGGAACATCTTTCATCGGTTTATCACGACGGCTAAATAATTGCTTAACACGCTGTTTATTTTGGCGAGAAACGCTTGCTTCAAACGAATCAAAAGCAAATGGATTTCTATTTTCATTCACAATCGATTGATTCACGCTGTTAAAAGGATCGTCCGACATATGTGAAATCGAATTATGATCATTAAAATTATCTTTTGGTTGTTTAGGAGTAGGATTACCACGTTTTTTATTAAGGTTATTTTTACCACCTAATTTACGCAATCCTCTATTCACGCCACCACGTTTTTCTGTATTTTCTACAGCGTCTTTACCATTATTAGATCTATTTTTAATGCGTAAAATATTGTGTGAACGCTGAGGAGGTGTTGGCTGTACCTTTGGCAAAGTCCATTTTAATTCGGCTTCCATAGATTCAACCCATGGAATTTCATCTAAAGTGACTAAAGAAGATGTATTTTTAATGCCAAATCTCTCACCAATTAAGGAAATTCGTTCTTTAAATTCAATGCCAACATCTGGTAAATCGAAGAAAATAATATCATCTACGCCATCTAACGTAACTGCTTGAGCAACTGCTTCTGGCAATAATAAGACGCATAAATCGCCCGAAACAAATCTTTCGATAATCTTATCTTTTGCTTCTTCAGATAAGTTAGCGTGTAAAATTCTAGAGCGTACTTTACCTTGATATAAATACTCCTCTAAGCGATGAGCATTATGTCTTGTTCTAGTGATGATCAATGTTTTTTTATTGGAACTTTTTAAGCGATTACGCAGATATGAACGTTTAAAATTTCGGTCAACATAAACAATGTGATGACCCTCAGGAATCTCTTCATTTTCTGTTTCATTAATCACAACTTCTGCTGTGTCAGCGTTATCTACTTCTACAGAAACAGATTGTGCTTCTTCTGCGATTGGCTCGATGATGAATTCAATACCAGCTTCTTTAATCTGCTCAGGTTCTGGCTCTGCTTCAACCTCTACAATCATTTTCATTACTGGCTTGGCAGAAGTTTTAGCAACTGGTTTTTCTTTAGTTTTTGCTTGATCAGATAATTGGGTTAGCTTCAACTGTACACAATTGCAATCATCCGACAATTTATCTAAATATGTTTTAGTAACATTGATTGTATGAGTAATATTTGTTTCTTCCGCAATCACAAAACAATTTTGTGCATCAAAAATGAACTCTGGTAAATCTTTGCTTATTTGAAATGTCATTATTGGAATAATAATCACCGAAGCTTTACCATTATTCAAAATTTTTGAATGAGGATACAGTACTTGAACATTTTTCGGTTCAATGACTGATTGCAATAAAATCCCTACATCAAAAGCTTCAGATACTGAAGGCACAATAATCACTGTTGGTCGTTTACCATCAAAATTTTTATTTTCAAGGTGGATAAACTTCAACACATCATTATTTAAGATATTTGTAAGGTGCAGTTTTTGTATTTCTGGCGAGCTATCCATAGTGCGTTTAATATGATTACTTAAAGCATCACCTGAGTCGATATTCATTTTTTTGTTCATCGTAAACTTTGTATAACAATTCCAAAGAGGACATCCAGAGAGAACGTTTATTCTAGATGCAATAATTTAATTAAAACCTATTCCGAGAAGGGAACCCATGGGCTGATTACATATCAAGCCATCCCTAACATTTCTGATTAGTTCCTGAACACTATACTGAATAATATCATAGAAGTCATTTTTTTTAATACATAACCACAACAAAATATTTATGACTTAGGTATAATCAAAAACCACGCTTTAATACCTTCAATTAGGGATAACGATGAAAAAAATTATTAAATGGCTCAACTTTATCTTATTTGTATTATTTCTAATATTTGTCTTCTTTATTCTTTATTTGAACAAAGACGCGATTGTACATTTTGACTTTTTATTTGATGAAACATCTTTACCGATGCCAGGATTCATTAGCATAATTTTCTTATCGGGAGCTTTCTGCGGAATCATCGTGACATTAATATTAAGTATTGGTAATTTTGGTCAATCTTGGCGCCAAAAACGAGAATTAAAAGCCGCACAAAAATCTCTCAAAAAACTTCAAGAAGAGACAGCACTCTAATTCATGTTTGAATATATTTGGATATTACTACCATTAGGTTTAATTATTGGTTGGTATGCTGCGAAAGTTGATAGCTCTCGTAAACGCAAACTGCATCAATACTTAAGCCTTCGGTTTTATCTTGAAAAACATAAAAATAGTGACAGACTTCCTTTATCCTCTGACAATAATAGCATTCCATTAAATATCGAAGATGAAGGCATCAGCTTTACTTTAACATTAGGCGATGCATATCGCCGCCGTGGTGAAGTGGATAAAGCCATTGAGATGCATGAGCACTTATTAAGTACCTTAGATATTAATGATAGTAATCGCCCTACAGTTCTGATGTCTTTGGCTAAAGATTATAGTATTGCTGGCATCTTTGATCGCTCTGAATCAGCATTGCGTGAACTTTTATCTACGCCTTATGCAGAACCTGCTGCTTTGAAATTAGTGGGTTTATATAAGCAACAAAAAGACTGGCTACAAGCTGTCGGAATGTATGAGCGCATTGAAAATCATCGCAATTTATATCCAATGGAGATGGCTCACTTATATTGTGAGCTTGCAGAACAATCAATCGATGAGAATAATTTTGAGCAAGCAAGTTTCTGGTGTCATCAAGCTTTAACAATCTCCACTAAAACTGCACGTGCTAATTTAATACAAGCCTATATCGCTCTCCATAACAAGCGCTATTACACGGTTCTAGAAGAATTAGATATTGTTACTGAAAAGCAATCTTCATTAATTCCAATGATTGTGCCGCTAATTTATCGTGCCATGCTCGTTAATAACAACCATCTTTTCCAATCTTGGATCGATAAACAGATTGAAAAACATCCAAGTTTTTTCTATTTAAAAATTTGGAAAACACATTTTTTGGTATTGAATAATTCCGTACCGCAAGCCATTCAATATTTATCAAAAAACTTAGAGCAAACTAAGAATCTTCAAGGCGTTACTTTGCTCAATCATTTATCAACGCTTAAACATGGTTCATTACAATCACAATTCACGATATATCATGAAACTTTTCAACAAGTTATTGATTATTACGCTCAATTCAGATGTGAAAAATGTGGCTTTATCTTAAAAACACTACAATGGCACTGCCCTAGCTGCCAATCTTGGAATACAGTCGCACCTGTTTCTGATATTATAGCGCTACGAAAATAGTTACGAGGAATGTATGCAATCGATTTCCCCCATCATTGTCGCGATCGATGTTGATAATGAAAAAAATGCGTTGAATTTAATAGATGCTTTAGATCCAAAACTTTGCCGCTTAAAAGTTGGTAAAGAGCTATTCACACTTACAGGCCCAAGCATTGTAGAAAAAATGCAAAATAAAGGCTTCGAGGTATTTTTAGATCTTAAATTCCACGACATTCCAAATACTGTTGCCAGCGCTGTAAAAGTTGCTGCTGAACTGGGTGTTTGGATGGTTGATCTTCACGCATTGGGTGGCAGAAAAATGATGTCTGATGCAAAAGATATTTTAGCTGGCTATCAAAAGCCACCTTTATTAATTGCCGTAACATTATTGACTAGCATGAGCGATTCAATGGCACATGAAATTGGCCTACAAGGTGATAAAGACCAAATCGTATCTCGCTTAGCAAACTTAGTTGCTGATTGTGGACTTGATGGTGTTGTATCATCAGCCGCTGAAGCAAATATGATTAAAACGATTCAACCAAATTTATTAACTGTATGCCCAGGTATTCGTTTAGATGACTCCGTGCAATCAGATGATCAAGTTCGTATTATGACACCTTCAAAAGCAGTTCAAGAAGGTGCTGATTACCTCGTAATTGGAAGACCAATAACTCGCGCTGCTGACCCTCGTCAAGCATTGCAATCTATTATTTCTACCCTTTCTATATAACTTAGGAGATAGTAATTATGATGACTAAAGAAGAAGTCACTAAAAGAATTGAAGCAGGATTACAATGTGATTATATCCTCGTTACAGGTGATGATGGTCGTCATTTTGAAGCGATCGTTGTTAGCCCAGCATTCGTTGGCATTGGCAAATTAAAACAGCATAAATTAGTGTACGAAACATTAGGTGATGCAATGAAAACTGATGAAATTCATGCATTATCTGTACGTACTTATACACCAGCAGATTGGGAGAGAGTACATGCCTTCTAACCATATTCCTAAACTCATTATTGAAGGAAATGGACCACTTAAAGGCTCAGTCGTTGCTAGTGGTGCAAAAAATGCAGTATTGCCAATTTTAGCTGCAACAATCTTGGCATCTGAACCTGTGACTTTGCATAATGTTCCTAATTTACAAGATGTTTCAGTTTTAACAGATCTATTGAAAGATCTTGGTGCTGCAGTAGAAATCAATGGTAATACTGTTATTGTTGACCCTAGAAACATCAATAAAATTAGAGCAAGCCATGATTTAGTGAAATTAATGCGTGCATCAATTTTGGTATTAGGCCCTCTAATCAGTAAATTTGGTGAAGCTGAAGTATCTTTACCAGGTGGTTGTGCGATCGGTAGCAGACCAGTTGATCAACATTTAAAAGGCTTAGAAGCATTAAGTGCAAAAATCGAGCTTAAAAATGGCTATGTTTATGCATCAACTGAAAATAAAGGTCGCTTAAAAGGTAACAGTTTTACTTTTGATATGATCACCGTTACAGGTGCTGAAAATATCATTATGGCTGCTGTTTTAGCCGATGGACAAACCATTTTAGATAATTGTGCACAAGAACCTGAAGTGGTTGATCTATGCGAAATGCTCGTAACTTTAGGCGCTAAAATTGATGGAATCGGTTCTAGCCGTTTAATCATTGATGGCGTTGAAAAACTATCTGGCGGTGAACATACTGTTATGCCTGATCGCATTGAAGTAGGTACATACTTAGTTGCAGGTGCTATGACTTATGGTGATGTGACTGTAGAAAAATGTAACCCTATCCATCAAGAAGCAACCATTGAAGCTTTGTTAAATACAGGTTGTGGCGTTGAAGTTGGTGAAGACTTTGTTCGTGTTTTCCCAAAAGCTAAAAAATTAGCTGCTTTTGATATCAAAACCCAACCATACCCTAAATTTGCAACAGATATGCAAGCTCAGTTTATGGCTTTGGCAACGGTGGCTGAAGGTAAATCGACCATCATTGAAACAATTTTTGAAAATCGTTTCATGCATGCTAATGAGTTAAGCCGCATGGGTGCGAAAATTCGCATTGAAGATCATATGGCAATCATTACAGGTGTTGATAAATTATCAGGTGCTGAAGTTTCAGCGACAGACTTGCGCGCTTCTGCCGCATTAATCTTAGCTGGCTTGGTTGCTGAAGGCACAACAACTATGGATCAAATCTATCATTTAGATCGTGGCTATGATGGCATTGAAAGAAAACTAACTTCTTTAGGTGCAAAAATTAAACGTATTTAATTGATTGTAGATACAAAAAAGCAGTTCATTTAGAACTGCTTTTTTATGACTAAAAATAATCAATGCTATTTTTTTATCTTTGCAACAAATGCATCATGAGCACTAATCTCATCTGCAGTCGCAAAAATAACTCTTGTATGATTTAAGCTCGTCTCCGATTCTTTCACTTGAATAGATTCATTCAGCATTTGTGATTGGTCATTGAATTTTTCATCTTCAGCATCATTACCACCAAATAATGAATCCTGACCACCCGTCATTGCCAAATAAACTTGCGCTAGAATCTCGGAGTCCAATAAAGCGCCATGCAATGCACGTTTAGAGTTATCAATACCTAATCGTTTACACAAAGCATCCAAGCTATTGCGCTGACCAGGATACATATCTCGTGCAAGCTTCAAGCTATCAATCACAGAACATTGACTGCTCAATGATGGTAATCCTAATAACTCCAACTCATAGTCCAAAAATTTCATATCAAACGATGCATTATGGATAATTAACTCACCACCATCGATATAATCAAGAAATCCTTGTGCTATTTCTGAAAACAGAGGCTTATCACTTAAAAATTCCGCACTCAATCCATGAACATTGAAAGCTTCAATAGGCATATCACGCTCAGGATTAATGTAAACATGGTAATGATTGCCGGTCAGTAATCGGTCAACCATTTCGACACAACCAATCTCAACAATACGATCACCTGTTACGGGATCCATACCTGTTGTTTCAGTATCTAATATGATCTGTCTACTCATCGCTTAATCCTTTTCCATTCTTCACAGCATCCGTTGCCAACTCATCAGCCCTTTCATTTTCAGGATGGCCTGCATGACCTTTCACCCACTGCCAATCAATTGATAAATGTCGATCTCGCTCAATCACCAATAACTGCCATAAATCAACATTTTTTACAGGCTGATTACTAGCCGTTTTCCAATTTCGAGCAATCCACCCATTCACCCATTCATTGATGCCCTGCTGCACATAGCGAGAATCCGTCACCAAAACCACATCACAAGGTTTTTTCAAAGCTTGTAAGCCTTTAATTGCAGCGGTCAATTCCATACGATTATTGGTCGTATCTTCATCATAGCCAGATAGCTCTTTCACATGGCCTCGATATTTTAAAATCGCACCCCAGCCACCTTTACCAGGATTACCACTGCATGCACCGTCTGTGTAAATATGTACTTTATCCATCTTATACAGCAACAACCGCTTTAATGTGAGGATGAGCTTCGTAATTTACTAACTCGAAATCTTCAAATTCAAAATCAAAAATATCTTTTTTCTCAGGATTAATTTTCAACTGTGGTAGTGGCAATGTTTCACGAGTCAATTGCAATTCAGCTTGCTCAATATGATTGGCATACAGATGACAATCTCCACCTGTCCAAACAAAATCACCCACTTCCAAATCACATGCTTGAGCCATCATATGCGTCAAAATTGCATAACTTGCAATATTAAATGGCACTCCTAAAAAGATGTCCGCTGAGCGCTGATATAACTGACAAGACAACTTACCATCTGCAACGTAGAACTGAAAAAGTAAATGACAAGGTGGCAAAGCCATTTTATCTAACTCACCCACATTCCATGCATTCACAATAATTCTACGAGAATTCGGATTATTTTTAATTTGATTCACGACTTCAGTAATCTGATCAATGTAACGACCATCAGCTGTCGGCCAACTGCGCCACTGCTTGCCATATACAGGACCTAGATTACCATTTTCATCCGCCCATTCATTCCAAATACGCACACCGTTATCAGCCAAATATTGAATGTTTGTGTCACCTTTTAAAAACCATAATAATTCATAAATGATCGATTTCAAATGCAGTTTCTTCGTAGTCAACAAAGGAAAACCTTCTTGTAAATTGAAGCGCATTTGATGACCAAAAATAGAATAAGTGCCCGTACCTGTACGATCTTCTTTAAAGGCACCTTCATTTTTTACTTTTTCCAATAAATCTAAATATGCTTTCATTTCACACCTTTATTTCTATATGCGAATAACATTAATCCTAATCCTGCAATGATCATAGGAATACATAAAATCATTCCTGTTGTTAACCAATCTGTACCTAAGCGATAACCCAAATGAGCATCGGGTTCGCGGAAGAACTCAACACTGAATCTAGCCACACCATAACCTAATAAAAATAGACCTGATGCTGCGCAACGTGGTTTTGGCTTTGAGGTATACCACCATAAAATGATAAATAAAATTAAACCTTCCGTAACGGCTTCATACAACTGAGATGGATGTAATAAAACGCGTTCGCCATAAGGAGAATGTAAGAAATACACACCCCAAGTTTGATCTGTAGGTTTTCCCCATAATTCGCCATTGATAAAATTACCAATACGACCAAAGAACAACCCTAATGGCAATAATGGAGCAAAGAAATCTGTGATTTGCCAAAAGCTTTTTTGAATTTTCTTACGAACTAAAAGCGCTGCAACTAAAGTTCCTAATAATCCACCATGAAAACTCATACCGCTCCATTCTATTGTTTGCCCGTTCCAGCCAACAATAAATAGTGGATTATTCAATACTTGTTCCCAATTATAGAAGATTGCATAGCCAATTCGGCCACCTAAAACAGCACCGATAAAAAGATAAAATGCTGCATCACTAACGTTGTCTTTTGTCCATATTGAATCTTTTTGCTTCGCGCGATAAGTGCCTAATACTATTGCAATTAACAATGCAACAATGTACATCAAGGAATACCAACGAACTGCAACGGGTCCAATAGAAAAAATAATAGGATCTATGTCTGGTGTAAAAATCATTTGTTAACCAACCTTTCAACAAAAAAGGGCTTAAAAGCCCTTTTTTATTTTCAATTAAATATTATTTACTGAGCACTTGTAGAATTATCAGCTTTTTTCTTGTCCAATAACTCTTTTGATACTTCATCCACAGCCTGAACAATACCTTCATATGAAGTTGCTCTTGCTGATTCGCCATTGACTAAATACTTGCCATCAATAATAAATGCTGGCGTGTAGTTAACTTGATACTGATTTTGCACCAAATCCACAGCTCTATTATAGTTAGCAGTTACTGGGAAAGAATCCCATAATTTAATAAATTCAGCCTTATCAATATCTGAGTTCTTAGCTAAATAATCAGCAATACTTTCTTTATCAAATGCACGTAAACGATCAACCATTGTTGCTTTGTACATTACAGGATGGCCTTCTTCGACTTTATCCATTACTTCTAATGTAAAGTAAGCGCGAGATAAGTTTTCCCATACGCCTTCACCTGGCATTTGAATACGAACAAAGTTCACATCTTCAGGCTTAGTTTTTAACCAATTAGTCACTGGTGCTTCTAATTGATAACAATGGCCACATGTATAAGAAAATACTTCAACAACTTCTACTTGTTCAGGATTAGACGTTTTAACCAATTGTGCTGGTTCCGTTAGTTCAATGTATTTTGGCTGAGCATAAGCCGAAACGAACATTGCACCTGCAAATAAAGCAGTTCCTAATACTTTTTGCGAAATAGATTTTAAAGTCATATTTTCTCTCTCTAATTAGTCATTATTTTTTAGGTTGCATATATTTAATATATGTAGCAACCGCTTGAATTTCTTTATCAGACATACGTTCAGCGATATCACGCATCATACCTGCTGGATCATTTGTACGTGTTGAATTTTTGAAATTCTCTAATTGGTTCACAAGATATTCATAGTTTTGTCCTGCTAATGCTGGGTAAGCTGCTGGACCATTACCAGAACCAGAAGGACTGTGACATGCAGAACATGCGGGGATATTTTTATTCATATCACCACCAAAATAGATCTGTTCACCACGAACCATTAACTGCTTCGCATTCTCAAAATCTACATCCACTTGTTTTAATGCATCTTCTGCTTTACGAACATTACCTTTTGCAGTACGAACTGCGCGAGGTGCTGCTTTTGATTCTTTTTGTAAATCAGCATTATTTGGATCAAGCGCTAAACGCTCTTTTAATTCTGCTTCTTTCGCTTCTGCTGCCGCTAATTCTAATTTTGATTTTTCAATATCAGCAGTTGCCGCTACACGTTTCGCATCGAAATCTTCATCTAATTTAAAATGAGTAACAGGTTGTTGACTATAATATGCTGCAACATTTGCAATGTCTTGATCTGATAACAATCCTGCTTGTGGACTCATTGTCATTTCAAAACGAGATCCTGTAGCATCTTTTGAATCTTTCATTGCTTGTAATTGCACACGAATATAATTAGCGTGCTGCCCACCTAATTTAGCTTGATGTGGCAAAGCAGCAACACCTTCACCAAAAACACCATGACATGCAGCACATTGTGTTTCTGCAATTTTTTTCGCATCTTCTGCGTTTCCAACTAAGTTTTGAGCATTAGAAAATGCCATTGACAGCCCTAAAGCCCCAACTGCTAACAATATACGATTATGAGACAGCACAATAATTCTCCTACACGATTTTTCTGTCATTAATAATGAAAAATATCGCTCATTCTAATACAAAAGGGAAAAGTTTGTTATATATTTTGCCCTGTAAACACTGCAAGTCTATACACTTTCTTGTCCCTTTGCGATATCACACATTGACTGTATTATGATTTTTCTTTTGCTAATTCAGCCTCATACGCATCCCAAGCTGCCCACTCATCAGCATTTTCAACAACTTCTTTTGGATCAACCAATAGGAAAACCCAACGTTCATCCATCAGTTTTTCTATTTCCAATAAGCGCAAGGCATTTTCCTTAGGAATTAATGGATAATCAAATCCATCTCTGTCATTACGACAAATCGCCAAACTACCATTACCTAATTGACGACGCTGATCAGCTGTCACGCTGACATAACGTATTTTTTTGCCATCAGAACTAAAGTTAAATTGATCCGTTGCCTTTTCAACATTCACTCTTTTCTGATCGATAATGCGACGAGCTTCCACGCGTAATGCTTTGCGTTGTTGTTTTAAATTAACTTCTTGATTTGACTCTTGAGATTTAGCTTTTTCAGCTTTTTCACGAGCAAGCACGTCACTTTGACGTGCTTTTTTTTCTGCGTCTAACTTCGCTTTAACATCTTTATCACGATAAGCACGATGCGTCTGTTTCTTTTTTTCCTGCTCAGATTTCTTCGCTTTATCTTCAGAAACCACACCAGCTTTTAAAAGTTGATCAAGCAATGACACGTCTTTTACCTCTTAAATAATCATCCAATTAAAACAATAAGCGACAACGAATTGTCCCTTCAACATTTTGCATTTCTTTATGTAAAGATTCTGCATCTTGTTGTGATGATTTTACATCTAAAACAACATAACCGATATCACCGCTCGTTTGTAGATATTGAGCATCAATGTTCATATCATAGTTTGATACTAAGTTATTCATAGTACGCAATATACCTGGAACATTATGATGGATATGCAAAATGCGATGGCTTTCAGGATTCACAGGCAATGATACTTCTGGGAAGTTCACTGCACTGACTGTAGAACCATTGTCAGAATATTTTGCTAATTTCACTGCAACTTCAAGCGCGATATTTTCTTGTGCTTCCATTGTTGAACCACCGATATGCGGCGTTAAAATTACATTTTTAAAACCACGCAAAGGAGATACAAACTCATCTTGGTTAGATTTTGGCTCTGATGGGAACACATCGATCGCAGCACCTGCCAAATGTTTATTTTGAATTGCTTCAGCCAAGCCATCAATATCAACCACCAAACCACGAGAAGCGTTAATCAAAATCGCTCCAGGCTTCATACGATTAATGTTTTCGCGGCTCATCAAGTTTTTAGTCGATGCATCTTCAGGAACATGTAATGTGACTAAATCCGAAACTTCCAATAATCTATTTAAATCCATCGCTTCAGCATTACCCAAAGCCAATTTAGTTTCGGTATCAAAAAATACAACGTGCATACCCAAGTTTTCAGCCAAAATACCCACTTGCGTACCGATATGACCGTAACCAATGATACCCAAAGTTTTATTACGCACTTCATGAGAACCAGTCGCTGATTTCAACCAACCACCTTCATGACAAACTGCATTTTTCTCAGGAATACCACGCATCAAAATGATCATCTCTGCAATCACTAATTCAGCAACTGAACGTGTATTAGAATATGGCGCATTAAATACTGGAATCGCACGATTACGTGCTTCATCTAAATCCACTTGGTTTGTTCCGATACAGAAACAACCGATTGCCATTAATTTTGGCGCTTGATCCAAGACTTCTTTGCTTAAACGAGTACGCGATCGAATACCTACAATGTGTGCGTCTTTAATCGCTTCGATTAACTCAGCACCTTCCAATGCTTTCGCATAGGACACGATGTTCGTATAACCAGACTTATTCAAACATTCAATAGCAGAAGGATGAACTCCTTCTAATAAAACAATCTTGATCTTCTCTTTTGCAAGTGAATACATTTAAGGTTCCCTATCCTTTAATTGAGTTTTTCAACAATATATTGCTTCAATAAATCAGCATCAACAGCCATAACATCAAAACGCTGTGGCAATGCTTCAATATTTTCGAAATCAACTGAACGTTCAGGTACAAAACCTAGAGCTTCTTCAACTGTTTCTGCAAATTTGATTGGTTTGGCTGTTTCTAAGTATAGCTGAGGAATCTCTTCATCTTTATACTCAGCTGCAACAAAAATACCATCTGCTGTATGTGGATCGATAATCACATTGTAATCATCATAAATTTTACGAATGGTTTGCACACGATTTTCATGCAAACTCTGTCCAGATTCAATTCCCCAAGAAGCACGTTCTTGCCAAATTGGATCTTGTGTTAAATCAAAATAACCTTTTTCATCAATCTCATTCCATAATGCTCTTGTTCTATCAGCACCTAACAAAAGATAAATGAAACGCTCAAAGTTACTTGCTTTAGCAATATCCATTGATGGACTTGATGTTAAATGAACATCTTTAGAAGCACGTGGACGATAAATACCTGTTTTAAAGAACTCATCCAATACATTATTTTCGTTTGTCGCTAGGATTAACTTTCTAATTGGCAATCCCATTGCACGCGCATAAATACCTGCAAAAATATTACCGAAGTTTCCTGAAGGAATCACAAAATCAACAAGCTCACCAACTTTTTCAACTGATGCTAAATAAGATTTGAAGTAATAAACGATTTGCGCCAAAATTCTCGCCCAGTTGATTGAGTTCACTGCGCCTAATAAATTTTTAGATTTATATTCAGCATCATTATTCAATGCTTTCACTAAGTCTTGGCAATCATCAAATACGCCTTCAACAGCAATATTGAAGATATTTTCATCTTGTACCGAATACATTTGAGCTGTTTGGAAAGCACTCATACGGCCATTTGGGCTCAACATGAATACATTAATTCTTGGTTTTCCACGCATTGCATGAATGGCACTTGATCCTGTATCTCCAGAGGTTGCGCCGACAATATTTAAATGCTGATTTTTTCTTTCCAAAAGATATGGGAATAATTCGCCTAAGAACTGCATTGCCATATCTTTAAACGCAAAAGTTGGACCGTTTGAGAGTCCAACTATGTAATCATTATCTAATGCAGACAGAGAAACTATTTCTTCGATACCGAATTTATCCGCAGTATATGCTCGGTTGATAATTCCTTTTAAATCTTCTTCTGGAATATCCTTAGCAAATAGAGAAATAACATTGAATGCTAAATCCGTATAACTCAAATCTTTCCATGACTCTAAAGTCGCAAGATCAATTTTAGGCATACTTTCAGGCATCGCCAATCCGCCATCTTCAGCCAAACCACCTAATACAACATCAGAAAAATCTAGATGTTTACTTTCCCCTCTTGTGCTAACAAATTGCATAGTACTGTCCACTCAAAGCTAATAATTCTAAAATGGGATTGATTAAAGCACATCTCGAAGAGAGTCATCAAGAGCATTCAAAAAAATAAGTTGAATGCTCTGAGAATTCTTTCTAAATTTCGTACGGGTCAATCTCGATATAATCAATAATCTCTGCTGTTTTAGGATCAATAATTACGGTCATAAATAATTGTCCTTGCTCTTGCGGAGAAAAATATCGGATCGGCAACCATTTAAATTCTGATTCTGACAATTGATGTTTTTTCATAATCTCATTTGCCATATTTTTTGTTTCATCAGTTTTTGTAAATGCATCATAACCATTTGCTTTTGCCAAAACTTTATCTAAATATTTACCTTCATAAGGGACATAATATTTGGGTACTTTTGAAATATCCACACCAAATACAGCATCATTATTCACTTCTATTCTTTCATTTTCGTCTGGCACTGTTGTTTCAAGATCAACAATCGCCATGCGCGCACTGCTTAAAAATGGAATCGTGCTAAATGCTCCTGTTTCTGGTAATTTTGAACGATCAATATCTTGATCTACCGCCATTTCAAAACGGTCTGTATCAAATACTATGAACACAGGTCGAGAAATAGAAATTGTCCAAGCCCCCCAAGAAAAAAATGCTAATTGGCATAAAGTAATCACTGAAATATCAAAAGTTTTTTCTCTGCGAGATTTATGATTTTTATAAGACAATCCAACACAAACAGGACCAATACAAAGATCCAATAAAACAATCATAACAACAAGCTTATATCCACCTAGCTCAACCGCCCATATTCCAGGATACCAAAGACTAACAACGAAAAAAGCCAATCCACCAATAAGGATAAAGCTAAAAATAAAATGATAAATAAATGCTTTAAAATTAAATATATTTGAAAATTTCATAATTTTTCTTAGTTATAAGGTTTTAGGTTGTAGCATTATACAACAATCTATTTTTATCATAGCTATAATAAAAATAGCTATAACAGCTATATCATCAAAATTCAAAATAATACTGATTACTTCTTGCAATTCCAAACAAATCAATAATAGAATCAGACTGTTTACAACGTTGACACTAGGAAAAAAAATAGAAGATGAGCGATAACACATACAATCCCTTGATCCATGCACAACAGCAATTTGATCATGTTGCCAACACATTAGAATTAGATGAGGGAATGAAAGAATTACTTCGTTCCCCCATGAAAGAGATTCACTTTTCTATCCCTGTAAAAATGGATGATGGTAGCACTCGAGTTTTCAAAGGATTTCGTATGAAACACAATGAAGCTCTCGGTCCTGCAAAAGGTGGATTACGTTTTCATCCTCATGAAAGTGCTGATACTGTGCGCGCTTTATCTATGTGGATGACATGGAAATGTGCAGTTGTTGGCTTACCTCTTGGCGGTGGTAAAGGTGGTGTAATTTGCGATCCACAAACTTTATCATTGGCTGAACAAGAACGCATTTGCCGTGGTTTTGTTAGACAACTCCACATGGTATTAGGTCCTAATACTGATGTACCTGCGCCAGATATGATGACAAATGGTCAGCATATGATCTGGATGCTAGATGAATATGAAACAATTTCTGGCGGTCATTACCCAGGAATGATTACAGGAAAACCTATCAGCTTAGGCGGCTCACAAGGTCGTACTGAAGCTACAGGCTATGGTGCAATCTACACTCTAGAAGCGCTTTTAGATAAAAAAAATATTGATATCAAAAACACAAGTGCGAGCATCCAAGGTTTTGGCAATGTTGCACAATATGCAGCTGAACTTTATACACAATTGGGTGGCACTGTTGTTGCGATTTCATGCTGGAATCAAAAAGATCAAAAAAGCTATACCATTCAAAATACAAATGGTTTAGACATTGCTGAGCTTGTAAAAATCAAAGACAAATTTGGCAGCGTTGATTTAGAAAAAGCAAAAGCTCTAGGCTATAACTTACTAGATGGCGATGCTTGGATCTCTCAAGAAGTAGACATCTTAATCCCTGCTGCTTTAGAGAATCAAATCACGGCTGAAGCTGTTACAAAAATCTCTTCAAAAGTTAAAGTAATTTGCGAAGGTGCTAACGGTCCAACTGCACATGCGGCAGATGCTTTATTATTCAAACGTGGCATTGATTTTATCCCAGATTTTCTTTGTAATGCAGGCGGCGTAACATGCAGCTACTTTGAACAAATTCAAGGCAATACAAACTTTTATTGGGAAAAAGAAGAAGCTTTCACTAAGCTTAAAACGATCATGGTTAATGCTTTCGAAGCTGTTTACAATTTGGCTCAAGAAAAACAAATTGATATGCGCCATGCAGCATACATCATTGCGATTAAGCGTGTAACAGATGCTGTTAGAATACGCGGTTGGGCATAAATTCTATAAGCAATCTTTAAGATACAAAAAAGCCTTTGACAACATCAAAGGCTTTTTTAATATTCTTTGTTTTATTTATGTTCGTCGATTGGCCATATTATCTCCATCATTTTTTTGCAAAATAATGAAGATGAATGTCGCAACAAAGGTAAATAATCCCATAATAATTAGAGTCGCCTGGAAAGGCCCTGTATTACTTGCAAACATCTGTGGTGGCTTATTAGAAAATGCATTCATAAAAATTGCTGCAAAAGCGATTGCTAAAGTTAATGATAATTGCTGAACCACAACCATTAAGCTATTCCCACTACTTACCGTGTCATCTGTTAAATCAGCGATCGTTAATGTATTCATCGCACTGAATTGAATCGAATTAAAGAATCCTAAAGCGAATAGTAAAACCATGATCAACCACATCTGAATATGTGGCACCACAAAACCAATCGTAATGATGATTGCACTGATCATGAATGTATTAAAAATGAGTACATTTTTATAACCATATCTTTTCATAATCGTCGGAACTAAAGGCTTATTCAACAAATTAGCCAATGCTAAAGGCACAAGCATCCAACCTGACAACTCTGGACTATAACCCATTCCTACCTGCAAAAATAATGGCACAACAAATGGGATAGATGAAATACCTAATCGCGCCAATATTCCACCACCAATCCCAATCACAAATGTGCGTATTTTTAATAGTGCCAAAGAGTAAATGGGAGATGAAGCATAATATGCATATACCCAATAACTAACAAATACTACTGAGCCTATGGACAGCATAATGACAGAGAACAGATGATCCTCTTCCCTACTAATGAATTCTAAGCCTAAAACCAGCATAGAAATCGCAAAAGCAAACATGACATAACCGAAATAATCCACCTTAACTTTTTTAGAGGTGAAATTCGGCATATAGGCAATTGCCAATCCAAAACAGATTAATCCGATAGGCAAATTAATTAAAAATATCCAGTGCCATGAAAGATACTGCACAAAATAACCGCCCAAAACAGGCCCCAACAAAGGTCCAATTAAAGCAGGAGTAATTGCATAGTTCATGATCTTGAGTAACTGGGATTTATGATAAGTTTTAAATAGTGTTAAACGCGCAACAGGTATAGACATTGCACCACCAATACCTTGCAATATTCTGGATAGAGTTAACTGCGTTAAATCCATCGATAATGCACAGAGCAATGAACCTAAGGTAAAAGTCAGTATAGATATCACAAATGTATATTTAGTACCAAATTTATCAGAAATCACACCGCTTAAAGGCGTACATATCGCTAAGGTTAATGAATAACTAATAATCGCCGCTTGCATTTGCAATGGAGATTCATTTAAATCTATCGCGATAGATGGTAAAGCCGTATTCAAAATTGTGGTTTCTAACATCTGCATAAAAATTGCAATACCTAGAATCCAAGGCAATACAGTTTTACTACGTTCAGATACAGACTCTCTATTCACATCGAGCTCACATGTTGATTAGTTGAATATAGATGGATGACTTACTTAAGTGATGAGTTAAATGATTATTAATATATATTAAATTTAACATTTTAAATAATGGTCGGGGCAGAGGGATTCGAACCCCCGACCCACTGGTCCCAAACCAGTTGCGCTACCAGACTGCGCTATGCCCCGAAATGAATACGACTCCAAGATTTGAGTCGTATTTATAGATGTGGGGTGAACGACGGGAATCGAACCCGCGACAACTGGAATCACAATCCAGGGCTCTACCAACTGAGCTACGTCCACCATTGTGTTGCTATAGAGTATCGAGAATGGCGCGCTCGGCAGGACTCGAACCTGCTACCCTCGGCTTAGAAGGCCGATGCTCTATCCAGATGAGCTACGAGCGCTCTAAAGCTTACTCTTGAAAATTGGTCGGGGCAGAGGGATTCGAACCCCCGACCCACTGGTCCCAAACCAGTTGCGCTACCAGACTGCGCTATGCCCCGAATAACTGTTCTCTAAAAGAGGACGCTACTATATAGCGAAATAAATTAACTGTCAAACACTTGTTCATTCTTTAATCAAACTTTTTATAACCTTTAATCTTTCTGCTTTTAATGCCTCAGGTATTTCTTTAGGTAAAACATTTTTAATCAATTGCTTAACATCGATTTGAGCTAATTTTTGATGAATTTCTAAAAGCTTAGATTGAAGCATCATAAATTGTTTTTCCTTCCCATAAACTTCAGAAAGAATTTCAATGCATTTCAAAAACTGCATTAACTGCTCAGGCTTTCTAAAAGCATCCAAGCCTAACAAAATATCTAGCCATTTCTCTTCTTCTCTATCTAGCAGCCAAAAACTAGCTTCCCACTGCCTTAATTTTTCTGCCAATACCTTCTCTTGAATCGACAATCTATATTGCTCTGCAAAGGCTTTAACTTCTTTATCATCTTGCAAGATATGCAAAAGTAGAGCAACACGTATATTCATAGATTGATTGCTATCAATCGCCTTAGAAACAGCTTTTAGTGAATAGACTAGACTCTCTTTATTCTCATCATCAAAATAACGATCCAACAATGGGAAGATAACTTTTAAAGCATCCAAATCACGCAATAAAGCAAAATACTCTACGCCATTCTTTTCCATTAATGCTTTTTGAGTTTCAAGCCAAATTCGCTCTGCAACTAAATGCTCAAGCTCTCCACTCTCAATCATTTTTTTGATGATTCCACGAGTATCTCCAGCAACGGTAAAACCTTCGTCATAAAAACGAGCATAGAATCGTGCCAAACGTAAAACTCGTAAAGGATCTTCTTCAAAAGCCTCACTTACATGGCGTAATATTCTATTCTTTAGATCTTGCTGACCGTGATAAGGATCAATGATATTACCGCTACTATCCATTGCCATTGCATTAATCGTTAAATCTCTGCGCAATAGATCTTCTTCTAATGTTACTTCTGGCGTTGCTGATACCGCAAATCCACCATAACCATTACCTTGCTTTCTTTCAGTTCTTGCTAATGCATATTCTTCTTTTGTTTCAGGATGTAAAAAAACTGGAAAATCCTTTCCAACTTGTAAATATCCTTTAGATAGCAAAAGATTGGGTGTTGCGCCAACAACAACCCAATCTATATCTTTCACTGATCTACCAAGAAGCTCATCGCGCACTGCTCCGCCGACTTTATATACTTGGTATTCCATATTTTAAAATCCAAATTCTGCTTTAGAAAAAGCAATTCGCTCCTCAAAGCTTTCTTCAATCCCTTTAGCCTTTAACATTGCTAAGCGCTCTTCAACCTTTTGATTTCGAGCTGCCAAGCCTGAGTCATTCGCAATTTGGATATTCAGACCAGGACGAGCATTCAATTCTAATATCAAAGGCCCTTTTTCTTGATCTAAAACCATATCAACACCAATATAGCCCAAACTTGATAACTCATAACATCTACTTGCCAAGGACATAAAATCATCCCAATACGGCACGAGTAATTCATTAATTGGATGATTTGTATCAGGATGGCGATCAATTTTATTGTTTAACCATGTACCGCGCAATGTAGAGCCTGAACGTAAGTTGATCCCTGCCCCAATAGCACCTTGATGTAAGTTCGCTTTCCCACTAGATTGTCTAGTTGGTAAGCGCAACATCGCCATCACAGGATATCCTTTCAACACGATAATACGGATATCAGGCACGCCTTCAAAGCTGATGGATTTAAAGATTGGATCTGGCGTTACACGATACTCAATCAACGCCCTATCTCTCATTCCACCGAGCGAATATAAGCCCGTTAGAATATTAGAAACTAGGTATTCAATCTCATTCATCGTGATGAGCTTGCCTGAAATCGTCTTGAATCTATTTTCATCAAAACGATCAGCAATCACAATAATGCCATCACCACCAGCACCTTGTGCTGGCTTAATCACAAAGTCATTGCGCCCAGCTAAGATCTTTTTTAGCTTATGATTAATTTCACTTTCAGTTTCAATAATCCCGTACATTTCAGGAACATTGATACCTTCTTCAATCGCTCTGGCTTTAGTAAGAATCTTATCGTCCACTAAAGGATAGAACTTACGATTATTATATTTGAGGATGTAATCACCATTACGCTGATTAATCCCCATAATTCCTCGTTTTTTAAGCTCCTTCCATGTTTGAATGTATCCTCCAAACATATTAACCTTCCTTCACTAATGCTTTAAAGCGCATTAGCTCTGTCAAACGGTAACCACGATAACGACCCATTGCCAACATAAATGCAATCAAGATCAATAAAATACCTGGGAATGTAAATGCAAAGTAGGTTAACCAGTCAATATTCATTACATAGAATGCGATTGAACCAGTGAAGAATGTGCCTAAAGCCACTTTAAACGCATAGCTACCACCACGCTCTTCCCATGTTACCGATAGGCGTTCGATCGTCATTGTCAAAATAACCATTGGGAACAATGTAACCGCTAAGCCTTGATCTAAACCTAATTTATGACTCATTAAGCTGATGATCGCAATTAAGATTACAACACTCGTTAATACGACAGATAACCTTGGCAACATTTGCAGTTTCAAATGTTCCAAATAGGATCGTATTGCTAACCCAATCGCCACAATGAAGGTGAATAGGAAGATACCGAATACTAATCCTGTTTCACGGAAAGCTAACGCGATCAATACTGGCGTAAATGTTCCTAATGTTTGAACACCCACAATGTTTCTGAAGATCAAGATCGCCAATACACCGAATGGGATCACAATCATCGTTAAGTATGTTTCTTGTATTTGTAATGGCAAGCTATAGAGCGAATAAGTCAAAAAGCTGCTTGCTTCAGCATTATTCACTTTATTAGAAATAATGCCTTTTGATGTCAACTCTCTATCATCCAAGCTGAAGTTTACATTCGCTTTAATGTCATTAGAAACTGTTAACAAAGAATCATCGCCTACCCACCAAATCAAACGATCATTGGATAAGCCACTTTGCCCTGTCGTTAAATCAAAATAAGCCCATTCACCCACTTTTTCATTGCCATCTTTACTTCTTTCAATGTAGCTACGAATATAAGTTTGTGGTTTTTGATTTGAGCCAATACTTAATTTTAATGTATGCACAAACTGAATAGGAATACGAGCTTGTGATAATAAAACCTCTAATACTTTTGCTCTGTTCTGAATAGAAAAGTCATTGCCCAATAAAGTTTTAGCATAGTCATTTCTTGTATCATTCAATGTTTGAATGGCTTCAGAGATAAAAGTTGTCGTATCTGATGATTGTTCTCTAATGTCTGAAATCATGGATTCAGCTGCAACTTTCTCAGCACCTTCCAAAGGAATCGGCTCACGGTAAACCAAACCTTTTGGACCGATATAAGTATCAGTTTCACCTGCTTCTTCCGATACTAGCAAGCGATAATATAAAACTTGATCACCTGAAGCTCTTCTTGATGAAAGAATGAGTCGTTGATTACCTAGGCCATCAACTTCACGAGCAACACCGTAACCTCTAGCCAAAATACTGTCATCTTCTAAAATTACAGTGCTCAACCCATTCTCTTTAGATGGGATATACATCTGCAATTTAATTGGCTTAGAGCTACGTGCATCAAAGCTGATTTTAGTATCGATGGTCCAAACTGAGCCTCTAGAGTTTTCAGTCAATGGAATTTTTAAAACAAATGCTTGATAAGCAATTGACCCTAAGCCTATTACTACCAAGATAGTAATTAAAATTTTCAAATGTAACGTTAATGATTTCATATTGATTATTTCACTGTAGGACAAGATGGAGTGGATATTTCAGCAACCGATGGATCTACAATTGCTTTTAATTTTGTTAAACCGATTTTTCCAATTAAAAACTGAAATTTAAAGCGTGATCTATCAGTTAAATTAACTTCAAGTTTTTTTCTTTGGCTACCTAAACAGACTTCTAACTCGATAACTGGGCGCTCTGTATATGTATCATCAGGTGATTCCATTTCTGCTGCACGCTTTTTAATACGGCTCATGCGCTTAATTGGAAACTCATATGTTTTCTTACTATCTTCAAGTTGAAAACGAACCCATTTATCCTTATTTTTCGTAAAAATTTTCAAATCACGTGCACTTAATGATGCAGTTCTTGCACCTGTATCTAACTTCGCATGAATTTGAAGATTTCCGAACTCAGGTAATATGATAATTTCATCATGCCCATAAACTGTTTTTTCTTCAACCTTTTCAGGTTTAGCTACTTCCACTTTTTCTTTTTCTGTTTCTACGATTTCAGCTTCCTCTTTTTTCTCTTCTGAAGCAAAACTATTACCAAGCATTGGTAATGCCATCATGGTTAGTAAAAGTAATCCCTTAGCTTTTTTCATAATAAAACCTTTTATCATTGATAGAAAACATGATTAATTTTTGACCGCAAATCATACCATTAATTAAAAATGTAAAGGATCAATTTACTTTTTCATTAAAGATTGTAAAGCCACTTTAATCAGCTCATCCACCGCCATTCCTGGCTTTGCAATTTTCTTGATCATTTTCTCAGCATCTGCTGCTTTATAGCCTAAAGTTGATAGTGCCAAAATAGCGTCATTCATAGGATTAAACTCAGGTGTTTGATTGAATAGATCATTCGCTGAACCACCTGATAATGACTTAATCTTATCCTTCAATTCGACAATTAAACGCTCAGCTGTTTTTTTACCAATTCCCGGCACTCTTGTTAAACGCGTAATGTCTTCATTGGCAATCACATCGTACAATTCAGAAACAGATAAGCCCGATAAAATCACAACTGCACTTTTAGGACCAATACCGGAAACTTTAATCAAAATACGGAATGCTTCTTTCTCTTCTAAGCTTGAAAAACCATACAACAGATTGGCATCTTCACGCACGATCTGTTGAATATACAAACTCGTTTCTTCTTTTACGGCTGGTAATACTGAAAAAGTTGAGATCGGAACCTCAACTTCATAGCCAACACCTGAAACATCCAAAACCACAATATTGGGTGCAGTTTTTTCCCAAATTTTTCCTCTTAATCGAGAAATCATTATTTCACTCCTAACAGTGGATAGTGATAACCATGTGTCAAAGCAGCTGCAAGCGCATCGGCTGCATCTGCTTGTGGTTTACCATTTAATTTCAACAAATGCTGAACCATGTGTTGAACCTGATCTTTTGTTGCATGACCATTGCCAACAACTGATTGTTTAATCTTTGTTGCACTATATTCATATATTTCTAAACCCGCCAAAGAAGCCGCGCATAATACTACACCACGCGCTTGCCCTAATTTCAACGCAGATTGAGGATTTTTATGGATAAAAACCTGCTCAATGGATAATTGATCAGGTTTATATAGCCCGATGAGTTGATCGAGCCCTTCAAATATAGTTTTCAATCGATTACCGGTAGTGGCTTTAATATCCATGCGGATACAACCACTATCGATATACCGAGCTTTATGATTATTCCACTCAATGACACCATAACCGGTGATTCGACTACCTGGGTCAATCCCTAAAATAATCACAATGATCTTAAATTATAATTGGCTGAGAATATCAGCAGAAATATCAGCGTTAGAATATACGTTTTGCGTATCATCTAAGTTTTCCAACATTTCTAACATTTTGATCATTTGTTTTGCATCATCTAAATTCAATGCAACATTATTAGCCGCTCTCATCGTCACTTCTGACTCTTCAGGCACTAATTCCTTAGCAACCATCGCTTCATAAACAACCGCATAGTTTTGTGGTGTTGTTAATACATCGATAGAAGTATCATCATTTACGATAACATCATCCGCACCAGCTTCAATCGCCGCATCTGTGATTGCTTCTTCATCTGCGCCTTCAGGGTAAGACAAAACACCCATTTCAGTAAATTGGAAAGCAACTGAACCTGAAACACCTAAGTTTCCACCACATTTAGTAAATGCATGACGAACTTCGCCTGCTGTACGGTTACGGTTATCAGATAAACAATCCACCATTACCGCAACACCGCCAGGACCATAACCTTCGTAACGGATTTCTTCTTGTTCTGTATCACTTTCTCCACCTAAGCCGCGCTTGATTGCACGCTCAATGGTATCTTTTGTCATATTGGCAGATAACGCTTTATCAATCACTAAACGTAAACGTGGATTGGTTGCAGGATCACCATTGCCCGCCATTCTTGTTGCGATTGTGATTTCACGAATAAAGCGTGTGAAAATTTTTCCACGTTTTGCATCTTGTGCACCTTTACGATGCTGAATATTAGCCCACTTACTATGACCTGCCATTGAAAACTCCTTAATGACTTTTGAGTATTAAAATTAGTTCGGCATTTTATCACAAATTAACAACTAGATTCATTGTGTTGCACTGACCTCAACATCATGTTTTGCCTAGGGTACAAATTCCAAAGACAATAAAAAAAGCCTCTGTATTGATCAATAAGGCTTTTCATAAATTTATGACGCAAATAATCTATGCTTTTTCTGCTGAGAAATCATACTTAGAAGATAATATGGCACTTTGTAAAATCAACTTTAATTGAAGATCACTCGACAATAAAGATTCTGTTTCCTTCATTAAGGATTGTGCGATCAAATTAAAAACTAATGGTCTTTCTTCTGGATTTGGACAATATTGCAAGATACTATCTTTCATCTGATTCCACATCGGCAATACATAATCTAAAGGATTTCCGATAACAGGATGATCTTCAGGAAGAATTAATGTTCCATAATCATTATTGCCGATACATTCTGCAGAATATTTAAAATACTCTACAATATCAGGCAATTGATCACCTTTGGATTGAGCGACTTGAGCAATAAAACTCCACAGTGAATATTTACTCTCCGCTAAGAAGGCATTCAAATTATCTCCTGCAAAAAATTTTCGTCCATCTTTTGTCTCAATTTCCATAAACGGCAAAGCACCTTTGATATAACCGCCCTCTTTGTATATCTCCGCAACAGCCTGCTGTATTACATATCCCGTTAAAGCACCTGTAACAGCTAAAAGAGTTTCAGCATGCACACCTTTCTCTCCGTTTAACGTTCCCATTAATTTTTGCTGAACATTTTTATACATAAGCTGTGATGCAATATAAGGTTTATTATTCTTCTCTTTATTGATTGTATCGATCAGAATTTTATCTTGTATTTCTTGATCATCACTTGCTTTAATTGAAAAATCAGGAACTCCTTGTGGATAGAAAGCGATACTTTCCTCTGTAACCTGCATGATGATTTTCAATCTAGACGAGTAAAAGACGGTATGAATAACTCTCAATAAATCTTCATTTTTAGTTTGTTTTTGATCGTCCATAGCTTTTAATAAAGCTACTGCATAAATCATCGGCCAAACAATCGGATTTGGATTAACAGTCTGAACAAAAGACTGAGATTCTCTCCAAACCTGACCTATTTTTTGAATAAACAATGAATAATTCACGTCATTACTTAAAAGCACCTCATTCTTAACTTTTAGAATATTTTGCGCACTATTATTTTCTTTTCCACGATTAATAATATTCCACACAGAATAAATATCTAAAAATAGTGGTCTATTTAAATCTTCATTAGTAATTAACGTAACATTATTAGCTGCTGTACCAATCTCGCTATATGCTTTATCTGTTTTAATACCATTATTACGTAAAACATTGGTTAATGCGTATTGGCAACTATATCCCGCTAAAACACTCACTGTTTGTATCAATTCATTTACCCCTACTTTTTCAGTGAGTATTTGTAATAAAATAGTTGAAGCTGGAGTAATTTGCTCAATAGTTTTAATGACGTCTTTATTTTCTTTCACTTTGTTTCTATTAAATATTTTATCCAATAAGCTAGCCATATCATTATCCTTTTAAATATTATGTTCGTATTTATATAGTTTTTATAATCATACTTAATTTTTTAATCATCCTTCAAATGAAAAATATAAAACTTAACTGCAATCAATTTTAAATGGTTAATACAGAATACTCAGGTAAAATCTAGCGTGTATATTGTTTTAACTAATGACTAGGAGAAAATATGTCACTCTATCAAGCTCACATTGAATCTTTACAACAGAAAGCTAATGATTTTCTAGACAAACATCTATTAGAAGCATTAGTTTTAACCTCAGGTTCACCGAAGTTTTATTATGATGATGACATTGAAATTCCTCATAAAATGCCTGCAAGCTTACGCCACTGGATTCCAGAAAATATCGGCACACATCAATATTTAGTCATCACTAAAAATTCTCGCAAGCTATACAACTATCAACCAAAAGATTTCTGGCTCAAAGTAAAAGATGAGTTTGCAGAATGGCAGAATATGTTTGAAGTTGAATCTCATGCACATATTGAAGACATTCAAAACGCTTTGATTAATTTCACTGAAAACAAAAAATGGATTTGGCTTGGTCCTGACTTTTTTGATCTAGATGATTTATGCAAAGCATCATTAATTCAAAAACAAGAGATTGATAGCTGGCGTTTGATTAAAACTGAGTTTGAAATTGAATGTATGAAAATGGCTTCTATTCGTGCAGCATCTGCGCATTTAGCCGTGAGAGAGTCTTTAGGTGAATTCATTACTGAATTTCAAATGAACTTAGATTACCTAGATGTTGTGGGATTGCGTGAATCAGAATTGCCATACGGCAATATCATTGCATACAATGAAAACGCCAGTATTTTACATTACCAAGAATTAGATCAAAATCCTCCCGCGATGCTTTATAGCTTCTTAATTGATGCGGGCGCTCATTATGATGGATACATTGCTGATATTACACGTACTCATGCAGGTGAAGATTCAAACGAAGCATTCCGCGATTTATTAAATGACGTCAGAGCGATTAAATTAGAACTCATCTCTCACTGTAAAGCAGGCGTTTCTTATTTAGATATTCACGGTTTGGCTTTAGAACTAATTGCTGAAATTTTGATCAAGCATGAATTTTTGATCGACGTTGATGTTCAAACAGCCATCTCTAAAGGATTGGTTAGAATTTTCTTCCCTCATGGCATCGGTCATTTATTAGGATTAAATACGCACGACACGCCGAGCATTGCTAAATCTTTAAAAGAAACCAATGAAACCTTTAAAAATTTACGCTTAACACAAGAATTGCAAAACAATATGCTATTAACCATTGAGCCTGGCATTTACTTCAATAACACTTTAATCAGTGAAGCGCTTTTGGATGCAGATAAAGTACAACATCTGAATATAGATTTAATCAATGAATTCTTGCCTTATGGCGGCATTAGAGATGAAGACAATATCGTGATTCAAAATGATGAACCGCGTAATTTAACAGCCGAAGCTTTCAAAGAGATCGGCGCGGAAGGGTTCTAATTTCAATCCAATATCTCAAAATGCAAAAAGCCACTATATTCTGAACTGCACCCCAAAAGTTGGACACAACTTTGGGGTGTTTTTATATGACAAAATACAATTTTGATTTTAAATTTAAAGTCATTCAATTTTATCTAACAGGCAAAGGCTATTGCTCTACAGCAGATTATTTTAATATTGATCAATCTACTGTTAAAAAATGGGTAAAACTATATCAATATCATGGCCAATCAGGGCTTGAACCAAGATCAAGCAAACAATCCTACTCTACCGAATTTAAGCATCATGTTCTGCAATTTATGTCTGATAATCACTATTCTGCTCGTGAGGCTGCCGCATATTTTAATATTCCTGCTTTCACTTCTATATTAGAATGGCAATCTCTGTTTGAACAAGGTGGACTTGTCGCACTTGAGCCACGCAAAAAGGGACGACCAAAGAAAATGAGATTACCTAAAAAAGCCGATAATCGTACAGAGCAAGAGAAGTTGATTGATCAGCTTCAGGCTGAATTAGCCTATCTGCGTGCGGAGAATGATGTCCTAAAAAAGTTGCAGGAACTCGACGAAAAGGAAGAGATGCTCAGGCGCAAACGATCATCGTCGAAGCGCTCAAAGTAAAACATCCATTGCCTTCATTGTTAAAAATCTTCGATCTTGCGAGAAGCACTTATTACTATCATAAGTTATCCTTGGCTCAGCCAGATTCTGATGAAAGTCTAAAGACAAAAATTACCAATATTTTTCATCAACATAAAGGTCGATATGGTTATCGAAGAATCACGGCTGTTTTGAGAAAAGAGATGAGCATTAATCATAAGAAAGTGCAAAGAATCATGCAATTATTGAATCTTAAATCTTTGATAAGACCTAAAAAATATCGATCTTATAAAGGGCAAGTTGGAAAAATGGCAAAAAATATTTTGAAACGTGATTTTAAAGCAACAAAACCTAATCAAAAATGGGTGACAGATGTGACAGAGTTTAAAGTTAAGGATGAGAAATTGTATTTATCACCAATTTTAGATTTATATAATCAAGAGATTATTAGCTATGAAATCTCTAAAACGCCAAAATATGAATTGGTGGCTAAAATGTTAAATAAAGCATTCAATCACTTGAATTTGCATAAAACAAAGCACAATTCTTTGATTTTACATTCAGATCAAGGTTGGCAGTATCAAATGAAACAATATCAGCAATCATTAAAAGAGCATTGTATCCAGCAAAGCATGTCTCGGAAGGGAAACTGCTATGACAATGCAGTGATTGAAAACTTCTTTGGTATTTTAAAGTCAGAGTGTTTTTATGGGAAAAAGTTTGAATCTGTTGATCATTTGAAAAATGAGATTGAAGAGTACATCGATTATTACAATAATGATCGCATTAAGCTAAAACTAAAAGGACTGAGTCCGATAGAATATCGAAATCAGTCCTTGTTTTTATAATTTATTAAACTGTCCAACTTTATGGGGTCAGTTCAATCATCAGGGCTTTTTACTATCACTTACTTAAAGAAGAGCATATGAAAAAAGAAAAAGTATTATTAACCATCGGCAT